>JAEZDB010000298.1 GCA_023429855.1 Actinomycetes bacterium | reverse complement strand
CTACCTGACTCTCAGTCGCGTCGGGGCACCACCCGGCACAGGCCATGACCATCGGGGCGTCCGCCGAACGGCGGGCGCCCCGATGTCGTTCAAGCCCCCCGCCAGGTATCAAGGAGTCCTGGAGGGTCTAATCGCGGTCAAAACTCCCCGATTCCCGGCGGCGCGAAGCGTCGATCGGGAGCTCAGGCGTCGCCGAGCGTCCAGAGGGTGATGGGCTCCTCGCGGCCGCGGACGGCGCGCTCGGCGACGGCGCGCAGCGTCGCCGCAAGGGCCGGATCGCGAAGCGCGTCGCGTGTGGCACCCGAGACGAGCAGCTGCACGTCCTCGTCCTTCGTCATCGACTCGATGCGCGACGCGGTGTTCGTGGTGTCGCCGATGGCCGTGTACTCCATCCGCGTCGACGAGCCGACGTTGCCGCTCATCACCGTGCCCGAGTTCAGACCGATGCCCATCCGGAACTGGTGCTCGAAGCCGTGCCCCGTGAGCCAGTCGTTGAAGCGCGGCAGGCGGACGGCGAGCATGTCCTGCGCGGCAGCGAGGGCGCGGTCAGCGTGGTCGTCGCGGGCGAGCGGCGCGCCGAAGACGGCCATGATGCCGTCGCCCATGAAGGCGACGATCGTGCCCTCGCGCTCCATGATCGCGTCGCTCATCTCCGACAGGTACTCGTTGAGGACCTCGATCACGCGGTCCGGCTCCAGCCACTCGGCAAACGACGTGAACCCGCGCAGGTCGCAGAACAGCACGGTGCCGTCGCGGCGCTGGCCGCCGAGGCGCAGGTCGTCGCCGGTCTGCGCGAGCACGTCGTCGACGACGGCTTCGGGGACGAACCGCGCGAACACGTCGCGCGTGCGCTGGCGCTCGGCGGCCGACATCAGCGCGTGGCCTGCCGTCGAGAAGACGGTGGCGACGGCCAGGCCGAAGAGCGGCACGGCGACCGGGATGATCAGACCGCCGTCGAAGAGCACCTGTGCCGCGGCGAGGTAGCCGAGCCCGATGACCACCGCAGCCACCAGCGAGACGCCAAACCTGAAGAAGATCGCCAGCAGCGGCACGACGATCGCCAGCGCGGCGACGAGCAGGGCGTAGACCCAGTCCGGTGCGGACTGCAGCGGAAGGCCGCGCAACACGGTGTCGATCGCGTTGGCCTGGATCTCAGGGCCGGCCATCAGTCCGTCGCGCTTGGTGGTCGACGTGGGGTAGAGGTCCTTCAGGCTGGCGGCGGTCGCCCCGACGACGACCACGCGGTCCTTGAACGTCCCGGGCTTGAACCTCCCGTCGAGGACCTCGCTGAACGGCACCGTCAACACCGTCCCGGGCGGACCGGCGAAGTCGATCCACGCCTCGTCATCGGGTTCGGTAAAGCGCTCGCGTGCGACGCGCTTGCCCGAGGCCGTCTCCGCCGTCACCACCGCGAACCCTGTGAGGCCGCCACGCGCGTACGGGAGCGTGCGCACGAACGACGCACTGTCGGGCCGGACGCCCACATGGCCGGTCCGGGCACCGACGCTCTCGACGACGTCGTCGCCGCCGAAGACCTCCGTGGCGCCACCCGGCCCGGTCTCGCTCGCCGCCAACACCATCGGTCGCGCTGCATCGACGGCTTCGATGAGCGCGGTGTCCTGCTCGGGCTCGGTCTCCTCGGTGAACTCGACGTCGTAGGCGATGACCTTCGCCCCGTCGGCCTTGAGCTGATCGATCACCTTCGCCTGCAGCCCACGTGGATACGGCCACTGCTCGCGACGCTCGTTGAGCGTTTGCGTGTCGATCGCGACGACGGCCACCGACCGCGGGGCAGGACGCTCGCCGCGTGCGTCAAAGCGCACGTCGACGGTGTCGAGCTCGAGCGGCTCCATCACGCCCAGCGCGTGCACACCTAGCGCGATCGCCGCCGAGAACAGGGCGATCAGGAGGAACGTCGTCGTCCGCAGGCGCTGGCGTGTGGCTCTCACCCCGCCAGCCTATGCACTGTGGCTACCGGCGCGGCCGTGGGCGGGCGAGATAGTTCTTGCCGGCCTTCACGATCACGGTCTTGTGCTTCGGGAAGTCGCGCACGCGGACGCTGCCCCGTTTGACCTTGGTGAACGTGCCGCTGCAGCGTTCCTCAACGAGCCACTTGGTTCCGCGGACGCTGGCGGTCGAGTTCACGCCCTTGGTGCGGAACTTGCCCTTGCCGTTGCCCCAGGCCTTCGGCTTGGACTTGCGCTTCACGAGCCGCACGGCCTGCTTCGGCTTGGCCGTCACGGGCTTGCCGTTCTTGCACTTCAATTTGCCGAAGAGGCGGACCTCGATCCACCCGTCCTTGGCCTGCTTCACGACGAACGTGCCGCCCCAGAACTCGGCCGTCTGGAGTACGCCGTCGACCACCGCCGTCACGCGGACGTGGCCGTCGGTCGCGTCGATGACGGTGCCGAACGGGACGCCCTCGTCCTGCGTCAGCTCGCGGTACTCGTCGGTGGTGCCGATCCTGACGAAGACGTTGCCGGACGCGCGGCCGGCGACGAACGTGCGCCCCTCCGTCGGCTGCACGGGCTGCGGGCTTGGCTGCGGGTCGGCGAGCGGTGTGGTCGGCTCGGGTATGACCGGCGGCGTCGTGGGCGGGACGATCGCAGCGTCGGGGCTCCACAGCACGGCCGACGCGGTGACTGACGGCGCGGCGTTCCCGGCCACGACGCCTCCGCCAGCCAGCAGCACCTGGCCCGTTTGCGGGATCGCAGCGGCCACATGATCGAGCCGCGCCCCGCCGATCGTGCTCGAGCCTGGCGTGGCATAGAGGCCGCCCCACCGGGCCGCGGGCGTCCAGCTCTCTGCGCTGTCGAGGCCGCGCGGCGACGCCGCGCTCCGCCCGCCGCTCACGGCGAGCCAGCCGCTGCGGACCAGCGTCGCAGCATGGACGCCGCGGGCCACGGCCATCGTGCCGGCGTCGGCCCACGCGTTCGGCGTCGTCGGATAGGTCGAGAGGAACGTCGGGTCGATGACCTCGGAGCTCGCGACGGCCGTGAGCGCGGTACCCGTGAAACCACCGGTCGCGACGACGGTTTTGGCGTCGACGAGGGTGAGCGTGAGGTCGGTGCGCGGCGTCGCCAGGGGCGGGCCCGGCTTCCAGGTGTTCGCGACCGGGTCGTAGATCTCGGTCGTGCCGAGGGGCACGCCGGCGGCGCCCACGCCGCCCGCAACGAGAATCCGCCCGTCGGGGAGCGCGACGGCGGCGTGGTCGCGCCGGGCGGTCGCCATCGGCGCGAGCGCGCCCCAGGCGTCGTTCTCGACGTCGTACCGGTCGACGGTGTTCGTCACCGTTCCGCCGGTGATCCCGCCCGCGGTCACGATCAGCGGCTCGCCCGATCGGCCGGAAATGAGGGTCGCGGTGTCGCGTTGGCGGGGCGGCGTCACCGCGACACCCGGGACCCAGGCGTCGCCGGCGATGTCGTAGAGCTCCGGCTGCGCAACGGCCGTGGGCGTGCCGCGCACGAGCTGCACCCCGCCGATCACGAGCAGCCCCGCCGCGCCCCGCAGGCGCGTGACCGAGGGCAGGAAGAACGCGTGGTGCTGGGCGCGCGGCTGCTTCATCGGCGCGCCGGGGAGCCAGCCGCCGGACGCGACGTCGTAGCGCTCCGTCGAGCCCAGCGTCAGCGCAGCGGGCGAGGTCGCGTCGAACCCGCCGGTCACGATCACCTGGGAGGTCGTCGACCCGGCCGGTACCGCCACGCCTGCAGCCTGGGTCCGCGCCGTGCCGAGGCTGCCGGTGGGAGTGACCGCGGCGACGGCGTCGCCAGCTCCGGCGAGGAGCGCGAACGCGGTAGCCAGCAGCAAGCGTGTCCGAGCGCTGCGCATGGGCAACGGACCCTATTGGACCGACACTGGCGCAACAACCGGACGGCCAGGTCCGCACCACGACCGCGGTATCTGAGCGCCACCCGGCCGCCCGACGGGGGACGCCCAGTACCGTGCCCTCCGATGACGAGGGCGCGCGCGTGAAGTGGAAACGGGTCAACGGCCCCGGCGACATGATCGACGCGGGCGGCCCGGCGCGCCGCGGGCGTGGCGTCGCGGTCGGTGGCGGCGGCATCGGCGTGGCGGCGATCGTCGTGGTGCTGCTGCTCAATGTGCTGTCGGGCGGCAAATTCGACGTGCCGATGGACTTCGAGCAGAACGTGGCCGCGCAGGCAGGTTCCGGTGACTATCCCGACCCACCCGAGGAGGACGAGCTGGCGGAGTTCACCTCAGCCGTCGCGGTCGACGTGCAAGACGTGTGGGCCCGCCTCTTCGCCGAGGCCGGCCGGCCCTACACGCGTGCGCAGATCGTGCGCTACCGCCAGGCCGTGGAGACGGCCTGCGGCTCGGCGACCAGTGCGGCGGGGCCGTTCTACTGTCCCGTCGACCAGCGGGTCTACCTCGACATGTCGTTCTACCGCGAGATGCGCGACCAGCTCGGGGCCGCCGGAGACTTCGCCTGGGCGTATGTGATCGCGCACGAGCTCGGGCACCACGTGCAGAAC
Source organism: Actinomycetes bacterium (assembly GCA_023429855.1). GTDB lineage: Bacteria > Actinomycetota > Thermoleophilia > Solirubrobacterales > Solirubrobacteraceae > JAGIBJ01. The sequence continues at coordinate 4,276 of JAEZDB010000298.1, read as the reverse complement.
CTGACGGGCGTCTTCGATCGCACCCAGCAGCTCGAGGCAGAAAACCGGGGGATCAGCGCTGGGCCGCAGGGTCTGTCGGTACGTACCGAGCTCCAAGCCGACTGCTATGCGGGCGTGTGGGGCCACGCGGCGCAAGAGAACAACCAGCTCGAGGCTGGTGACCTCGAAGAGGGGCTCGCGGCCGCCGAAGCCGTCGGCGACGACCGACTGCAGTCGCGAGCCGGCACCGTCCGGCCCGACACGTTCACGCACGGGACGTCGGCACAGCGCCGCGGCTGGTTCATGCAGGGGTTTCAGTCCGGCGCGCCGGGCCAGTGCGACACCTTCAGCCCGGATCAGGTCTAAAGGCGCGGGCCGCGGCGCCCGGATGGCCCGCAGCGGCGGCGGCCAGTTAGCGCTTGGCAGCAGCCGGCGGCTTTGTCGACTTCGCTGGCTTCGTCGACTTCGCGGTCGTCGTCGAGCCGCCCTTGATGCGGACGGCCTGGAACGAGCTGCCCATCTGCGTCGAGCGCAGCTCGAGCAAGACGCGGACGCCGCGCGCGGCGTCCTTGCGAAGCTTGCGCGTCTGCGCCGACGTGAGCGTGACCGAGAAGGTCTTGGACGCGCCGGGCGCAAGCTTGAACTCGACCCACCGCGTCGTCTTGCCGAGGCGGGTGAGCACGACCATGCCGCGGCAGGAGACCTTCTGCTTGCAGGCGAGCTTGACCGCGAGGATGCCCCAATGGGAGCGCAGCTTCGTGCTGACCAGGGTTGGCAGACCGCCAGGGAGCGGAGCGGCTGCGGCGGGTGCGGCCGCTGGCGGGGCAACGGTCGTGGTGGTCGTCGTCACGGGCGCATCGGGGACGGCGACCGTCGCCTCTTCGGAGGTCGAGCTGCCGGCGCTGTTCGATGCCCGCGCGCGCACAGCGATCTGCGCGCCGGCCGGCACCTCGCCGAGCAGGAGGTCGAGCGAGACCGGCGAGTTCCCGGTGGCGTCGGTGGTGCTCGAAACCGTGGCGCTGTCGTCGCCCGACGTCCACTCGGCCGTGACGGTGGTGCTGAGGCCGCGCGGCTGCACGACCACCCGCAGGGCGAGCTGTCCGTCGGTGACGACCGGCGCGGCCGACAGCACGATCGGGGGCATCTCGCGTTCGTCGGCGCCGATGTCGGGCAGGCCGAGCTGGCGGGGCGTCCCGTCGAGGTCGAGCGCCCCGGCTGCAGCGTCGTCGGCGGTGTTCACCACGCCGTCGCCGTTGAGGTCGGCCGTGCCTGCGTCGATGGTCGGTGACGTGCTCGTCTGCCGGAGATCGAGGTTCGCACGGTCGACGAACAGCGGGTCGGCGCTCATCGTCGAGCGGCTGGCGTCGATCGCCGAGCCCGGACCGGAGACGGAGAGGCCGGTGGTCGACGTGGCGGAGTGGTCGAGGACCACGGTCGCCGTTTCCGAGGCTGCTGTCACGGCGCGCACGTCGGTCGCGCTGCCGTAGCCGCGCAGGACCGAGTTGACGGCGCGCACGCTGCTCGCCCACGGTCCGGAGGGAGACGCGAGCACCGCCGTGCTGCCGCTACCGGTGGCCAGCACCGAGGCGCCGCGCAACTCGGTGAGCGCGCCGCTCGTGGAGACGAGCACGCCGGAAGCGCCGGACCCGCTGGCGCTGACCACGCTGTTGCGGAGGATCGCGCCGTCGCCGAGCTGCACGCCGGTGGTTCCGTTGCCATGCGCTGAGACGCGGACGCGTTCGATCAGGCCGCCGAACGCCTGGAGCGCCACCTCGCTGGTCGACACGATGTCAAGGCCGCTGAGGTTGGTGCCGTTCACGAGCCGCAGGCCGCTCGAAGCGCCGCCGATGGCGATGACGGGACGCGACTCGTCGGGGGCGCCGACGACCGAGACACCGGTCGCGTCGTCGAATACCGGCGCGGCGATGCCGTGGACGCCAGCGTGGACCCAGATCTGGTCGCCGCTCTGCGCAGAGTTCAACGCAGCTTGCAGCGTGCAGCCCGCGGCCTCGGTGCTGCAGTCGCCGCCGTCGCCGGTGGCGTGGAGGACCGCGGCCCCGGCTGGGGCCGTCATCGCCAGGAAGGCGAAGAGCAGCGCGAGCGCCGTCCGGAAAGTCGATGTGAGGTGTTGCACCTGGGTGTCCTGGTGCTCGGTACCTCGGCGGATTGGCCCGCACCTGTAGGTGTTCGTAGCCGTGAAGCCGACGGCGCAAGGGGCGGATCGGGCATTCCGCGGTCGGTTTTCGGTACGAACCACCGAAATTGGCGGCCGGGCGCTCGCGTGGCCTCCCGAACGCCGATTCCGGTCTGGGCTAGTTGGCCCGTGGGTCGTCGGGCGGGTGGGCGAGCTGCGCGAACGAGCCACCGAGACGCTCGAGCACCCGCAGCCACAGCTGGTCGGCGTCGTCGCTGAACACGTCGCCGGGGAGCCGGGGCGTGACGAGCCACGCCTGCTCGGCGATCTCGGATTCGAGCTGGCCAGGCGCCCAACCGGCGTGACCGGCGTAGACGCGGCAGCGGTCGATGTGCGGGGCGACCTCCGACGGCGGGCCGTTGTCGCTGCGGACGAGGCCGAGCGTGCCGTCGATCTCGAGCTGATCCTCGATCGTCGGCAGGAAGTCGGCGAGGACGACGAGGCCGTCGGGTTCGACCGGACCGCCCTCGTAGATCAGGCCGTCGCAGGGGAGCTCGGCCACGGGCGGCGCGACCTCGGTGACCTCGAGTGCTGTCGGCCGGTTCAGGATGAGGCCAAGGGCCCCGGCTTCGTCATGCGCGGCCACCAAGACGACGGAGCGGCTGAACGCGCGCTCGCCGAGCTTCGGATGCGAGACGAGGAGCTTGCCGCGTAGATCGTCCACGGCGGCGCGCTGCGGTGCGGGCTACTCGCCGTCGTGCTTGTTCTTAGCGGCGAGGCCCCAGCGGCCGTTCAGGGCCTGGTTCTCGCGGCGCTCGGTGGTGATCAGCGAAGCGATGTAGACGACGAGGATCGCGATGAAGAGCGGGAACCCGATCAGCCAGACGCCGATCTGGCCCCAGAGATCCCAGGTGGTCTGTTCGACTGCAACGATCACGCGGCCAAGAATAACGAACCGGCTGGCCGGTGTCGGTCTCGCGCGCGGCCGCCCGCGGAGCGCGCGCGAAGTTGGCGGGGCGCCTGCTGCCACAATCGCCGGGTGCGACTTGCAACGGTGCGACCACCCGGCGAGCTGGAATCCGTCGCCGTCAGCGTCGAGGGCGCAGAGGTGCGGGCCTTTGCTCGCGAGTGGACGGTGCTGCGGCTGCTGTCGGTCGCGCCTGACGAGCGCCCTGCACCCGATGGGCCGGCCTGGGCGCTTGCCGATGTGCAGCTGCTGGCGCCGGTCGCCGTGCCGGGCGCGATCTTCGGGATCGGCCGCAACTACGCCAAGCATGCGCAGGAGCTGGGCAACGACGTGCCGTCGCAGCCGACGGTGTTCGCGAAGCTCCCGCGGTCGAGCACCGCGCCCGGTGGCCCGATCCGACGGCCGGCCGTCGCCGAGTTCGTCGACTACGAGGGCGAGCTGGCGGTGGTGATCGGCGCGCGCGGCGAGGTGGCGGGCTACGCGGTCGCCAATGACGTCTCTGCGCGCGACCTGCAGTTCGAGGAGGGCGGCCAGTGGACGCGTGGCAAGGGCGCCGACACCTTCTGCCCGTGGGGGCCGTGGATCACGACCGCCGATGAGATCGCCGACCCGCACGACCTCCGGCTGCGCACGTGGGTCAACCGCGAGCTGCGGCAAGACGCGTCGACGGCCGACCTGATCTTCGGGGTGCCGCGGCTCGTCGAGCACATCGGCCAGATCACGGCGCTTCAGCCTGGCGACCTGATCCTGACGGGCACGCCTGAGGGCGTTGGTTGGGGCCGCGATCCGCGGATGAGCCTGGCGGCCGGCGATGTGGTGCGGATCGAGATCGGCGGCCTCGGCGCGATCGAGTCGCTCGTCGACTGATCGCGGAGGCGGGCGCCGCAGGTGCAGACCTGAGCGGTGAACCGGACTGGACGAGGCGCGCGGTCTGGGACAATGCGGCGATGCGCGTGTCCCAGCGAGCCCGGCCTGCCGTGGGATGAGCGTCGACCCCTTTCAGCTGCTCGGCGTCCCGCCGTCGGCCTCGCACGCCGAGATCAAGGTCGCGTACCGCGGGCTCGTGCGCCTCTACCACCCCGACAACAACCCGGGCTTCCCCGCCGAGGCCGCCGCGAAGCTACGTGAGCTGCGCGACGCCTACGACGCGGCGTTGGCCGGGTGGACGCCTGGTCTGGGCGCGAGCGGCGCGGCGG
>JAEZDB010000245.1 GCA_023429855.1 Actinomycetes bacterium | reverse complement strand
GTCGACGCGCCTCGCACCGCGCGCTCGTTCGGCGACCCCGACATTCCAGAGTTCATTCCGCGCGGCTAGCGCGGATTCCCGGGTTCGCCCGGGAACCTTGGTGCTGAGGCCCGTCTCACCGTTTGCGGTGGGGCGGGCCTTCGTCGTTTTGCTGCCGCGTGTGGTTGCGCGCCTTGTGTTGCGCGTGGTTGCTGAACGCGCTGCCGGAATTGGCTGGGTCGCGCGCGTGCACCGATAACCCCTGCGAAATCAAGCAAAATTCGCGGTTTATCAATCAAACGGCCAGGGTCGTGCGTCCCATAGACATGGGTCGAATGGCCGAGGTCAGTCGTCCGTCGACGCTGTCCATATTTGCTTGCAGTGCGTCAAGCGAGGGTCGAAGGGTGGGTGTTCAATCCACTCCCGCAGCGCCGGAGCGCAGCGGGTCGACCAACGAGGACGCGACCATGACGCGCTCATCTCGCTGGCAGAAGGCGGCCCGTGCGGGCCGTGCGACTGTCTGCGCCTTCTTTCTCTCAATCGTGCTCGGGACCGCATTTGGCGGAGGGGTGGCGATGGCCGGTAGCGACTGGTTCTGCAACGGGTGCTCCGTCGCCCCGGGCTCCTACGCGATCGGACCGAACCACAGCCTTACCGCGTCTCGCGGGACCAACCTGAGCTCAGGGTCGGGCTGCGGCGGTGCCGTCGGCTACGGCAGCTACTACTGCGCTGACCCGACCGGCTGCCACACCTACGCCGGCGCCTACGTGCTGACGCCGGGCATCCGGCACCGCGGGTCGGTGAGCAAGCCGATGCAGGGCTACTCCACCTGGGGCTCGACCGGCCCGCCGTCGAACTGCGTGTACACGTCGGTCTACTCGACCGGCGGACCGGTGTCGGCGGCTGCCGCCAACCCGGATGGCGTGCCGGTGCTCGACCGCCAGGCCGTCGTTGCTCCGGACGCGGTCGGCGACCTGATCCCCAAGGCCGATCGCCGCGCCGCGCGGTCGTTCCAGACCCCGGCCGGCACGGCGTGGGTCCTCGTCGAGCCAGAGTCGCGGCTGATCTGCCTCGTGGTCGACGACCGTGGGACCGGGTACGGCTACAGCTGCCAGCGCCTCGGCACTGTGCGCGCGGCGGGTGCCCTCGCGACGCTGGAGGACGCCGACGCGACGACCGGTCGTGGCGACATCGTGATCGCGCTCGCCCCCGACGGGGTCGAAGAGCTCAGGATCAAACGCCGCGACGGCGTGGTCCGCACGGTTCCGGCGGTCGGTGGCGTGGTGGTCACGACGCTGACCGGCAATGACGATGAGGTCACGCTGCCGATTGCCAACGACGCGCCGGTCGGGACCAAGGCTCGCCGCTTCTCGGCGGCGCGCTAGCCCGCGAGCCAGGTCCGCGTAGGCGGGTGGCGGTCGCCGTGGCGGCCGCCACCTGGCGCGTATCGGCGGTGCTTGGGGTTGCGGCATTCCCCATCGAGCCGGTACGCCGGCGGCGGTCCCGCCGAGCTCGGCTCCGGGACGGGCAGGCGCACTTCGTATCCCCTGCACCTGACCGCGATGTAGTCGTCGCTGCGCCCCAGGGGCGCCTCGAACTCATGGCGCCGCGGTGTGCCGCGGACTTCGTAGTGCAGCGTGGCCGCCGAGCGCAGCGTGGCCGTCGCCACGCCGCCGCTGACCGAGAACGGGATCGGTCCTCTTGGCCCGGTCAGTCGCAGCTCGGGATCCGTGCCGGCTGGCAGGACGAACGCGACGGTCGATTCCCCGCGGTGCCCGCGGGAAGCCGGCCCGCCAAGCTCGCCAGCGAGTCCGCGTCGCTTCACTCGGGCGAGGCTCGCACAGCCCGAGCCGAACGTCCCAGGGGTGCGGGCGTCGGGGATGACGAGACACACCTGCTCGCCGTCCTTGGAAGCGACGACGTAGCCCGCGCCGCCCCGTGTCTGAAATCTGCGGCTGTCGCGCAGGGCGTACTTGGATGCCGAGGGGACGCCCGGGCGGCCATCGAGCGACGAGGCGTCGGCGGTGGGCGCGTCGAACACCGGAAGTGACTCCGGGGCCCAGGTCAGCGGGGCCACCACGGCCGCGACACCGACGCTCGCCAGGACGGCGCACACGGCCGCGATCCGCCGACCGCACCCGCGAGGCTTCTGCAGGGCGTAGCGCTGGGCCGCAGGTAGGGCCGCCCGCGGGCGCGGCGAGCCGTGCGCCGTGTGTGGGTGCTCGGCAAGCGAGGCGAGATCGGCCTCGAGGGCGTCGAGGAACGTCTTCATCGGCCGTCACCGGTGGCGGGTGACGGCATGGTAGGGCAGAGCCCCCGGGTGTTGGGCAGGCGGGACATACGGCTGAGTTGGCGGCCGGTGTGCTTCTTCGTTGGCCGCAGACCTCCCGGGGGACGAGGTCCTCCTTATTCCTTGCCGCAGCGGCGACTCTGTGACCGCATTCCGCCTCCCACCATCGAACTGACGCGTACGCGCTCAGGATGGATCAGGTTCCGCCTGTGGAGGACGCCTGGATGCGGCGGTGGGCATCTG
>JAEZDB010000210.1 GCA_023429855.1 Actinomycetes bacterium | reverse complement strand
CCCACCCCCTTCGTCGTCGTACGGCCGGAGGGCTTAGAGCCCCATCGAGCGGCCGATGAGCTCGCGCATGATCTCGTTGGTGCCCGCGTAGATGCGGTTGAGGCGCGCGTCGGTCCAGAACTCCGAGATCGGGTACTCGGTGGTGTAGCCGTAGCCGCCGTGCAGCTGGACGCCGATGTCGGCGGCCTCGCAGAAGAGCTCGGTCGTCGCGTACTTCGCCATCGCCGCCTCCTGGATCGTGGCGGTGCCGTCGAGGTAGCGCTGGATCGTGCGGTCGACGAACAGGCGGGTCATCTCGATCTTCGTCTGCAGCTCCGCGAGCACGAAGCGGCTGTTCTGGAACGAGCCGATCGGGCGGCCGAACGCCTTGCGCTCCTTCACGTAGTCGAGCGTGAGCCCCAGGGCCGCTTCGGCGCCGGCCATCGCAGCGGCCGACAGCGACAGGCGCTCCGGCACGAGGTGCGCCATGAGCTGGGCGAAGCCGGTGCCCTCGGCGCCGAGGATGTTCTCGGCCGGAACGCGGCAGTCGTTGAAGAACAGCTCGGCGGTGTCGTTGGCGTGCTGGCCGACCTTGTGGATCTGGCTGCCGCGCGAAAAGCCCTCGAAGCCGCGCTCGATCACGCACATCGACAGACCCTGGTGCGGGTGGTCGCCGGTACGCACGGCGGTAACGATCAGGTCGGCGTTGATGCCGTTGGAGATGAAGGTCTTGCCGCCGTTGAGGATCCAGTCGTCGCCGTCCTTGGTGACGCGCGCCTGGATGGCCGACAGGTCAGAGCCGGTGCCTGGCTCGGTCATCGCGAGCGCAAGGATCGTCTCGCCGGTGGCGATCTTCGGGAACCAGCGCTGGCGCTGCTCCTCGTTGGCCTCGGCCAGCAGGTAGGGGAGGCCGAGGTCGTTGACCACCGACGGACCCATCCACGAGGACTGCACCGCAGCGTGGGCGGCCTCTTCGGCGGTGATCGCGTTGAAGCGCCAGTCGTCGATGCCGAGGCCGCCGTACTCCTCCGGGATCGCCATGGCCATGAAACCCATCTCGGCGGCCTTCGTGAAGAGGTCGCGGTCGACGAGGTGGTTCTCCTTCCAGCGCTCGTGGTTCGGGACAACCTCCGCCTGGAGGAACGCGCGGAAGCTCTCGCGGTACGCGTCGTGTTCGTCTTCGAAGAGCTCGCGGCGGACGCCGAGCGTCGTGGTGGTGGCCATGGGCTGCAGGTTACCGCAACCGGTGGAATGGGTTCCATCTATGGACAGCTGTCCATTTGGCGGCCGCTCGGAGGGCGCAATCCGTAGACTCGCGGCATGTCGACGACTACCCGCACGCAGCGCCGCAGCGCCGCAATCCGCGAGCAGATCGTCGACGCTGCCGAGACGATCCTCGCCCGCGACGGCAGCGACGCGCTCACCATGGAGGCCGTGTCGTCGCAGGCCGATGTGGCCGTGCAGACGGTCTACAACCGGGTCGGCGGGCGTCCGGCGCTGCTCGTGGCGGTCGCCGAGCGGGCGCTCGACAAGAATCGCGACTACCTCGAGTCCGTCGCCCGCGACCCGGGGAAAACGGCGATGGAGCGGATCGAGGCGATCGCCCAGTCCTACGCGCGCTTTGCCGAAACGCGCCCCGAGCAGTTCCGGCTGATCGTCGACCCGCCGAGCGAGCCGGAGGCGGTGAAGCCGATCGAGGGCCTGATCGGCAACCAGCTCAAGGTGCTCGCCGAGCTGATCGCCGAGGGCATCGAGGACGGGACCATCTCGCCGACGCTGGATCCGGCGCCGACCGCGAAGGCGCTGTGGGCCATGGCCACGGGCCTCTTCACGCTGCGGATCCGCACCGACGGGCTGCAGATCGACGCGCGCGAGCTGACGAAGCTTGCCGTAATCGCGCGCGGCCTGCTGCAGGACGGGATGCTCGGCCCCGCCGCTCGCGGCTAGGGCTGCTGCCGCTCGGGTGGCTCGACGGCGGCAGCGCGCTTGCGGCTCCCGGGGAAGCGGCCGGCCAGTCCGCTGAGCGGGACGACCGCGCGGCTGAGGTTCTCGGCCGCTTCGCGCATGCCGGTCACGGTCGACTCGATGCCTTCGAGCGACGGCGCGAGCCGCGAGAGCATCGCGGCCATGTTCTCGACCTGCTGCTCGACGGCCTGGACGCGCTCGGGGAGCTGCGGCAGCGCCGACGCCGAGACGGCCAGGTCGGGCAGCGCCTTCGTGGTGTCGGCGAGCTGGTCGAGCGACGAGGCGACGGCCGCGATCGCGTCGAGGGAGTCGCCGAGCGCGCTGAGGTTGCCGAGGGCCCCTTCGAGCGCGCTGAGCTTGCGGAGGGTCTCGTCGAGCGCGGCGATGCGGGCGACGGCGACCGAGAGGTCGTCGAGGCTCTTCAGCGCGATCGACAGCTCCTCGAGGTTGCGCAGCGCGATCGAGAGCTCTTCGAGGTTCTTGAGCGCTTCGGAGAGGTCGGCGAGCTGGGCCAGCGGACCGTCTTCGGCGATCAGTCGCTCGAGGCTGCCGTCTTCGCCGAGCAGCCGCACGAGACCGCCGTCGGCCTGCACCAGCTGGTTGAGCGGCGTGCCGGGCGTGAGCAGCAGCTCGATCGTGCCGCCCGGTTCCACGAAGCGCTCGGCCAGGCCGCCCTCGGCGAACAGCCGGTCGGCGAGCCCGTTCTCGGTGAGCATCCGGTCGAGCGTCCCGCCGGGCACGGTCAGGCGGTCGAGCGGGCCGCCGGGTTCGAGGAGGCGTTCGAGCGGGCCGCCGTCGACAAGGAGCCGGTCGAGCACGCCGTCTTCGACGACGAGGCGCTCGACGGCGCCGCCGTCGGCCAGGAGCCGGTCGAGCGGGCCGCCCGCCGCGAGGGCCCCGCGGTCGGAG
>JAEZDB010000168.1 GCA_023429855.1 Actinomycetes bacterium | reverse complement strand
GGGGCGGGCGCACCCCGCGCCCGACGGCAGTGACGCGTTAGGCGATCGTGACGTCGTCCGAGAGGTACACGTCTTGGATCGCGTTGAGCAGCGCTGCGCCCTCGGCGATCGGGCGCTGGAACGCCTTGCGGCCCGAGATGAGGCCTGCGCCGCCGGCGCGCTTGTTGATGACCGCGGTGCGCACGGCCTCTGCGAGGTCGGTCGCGCCGGACGAGGCGCCGCCCGAGTTGATCAGCGGAGCGCGGCCCGAGTAGCAGTTGAGCAGCTGGTACCGGGTGAGGTCGATCGGGTTGTCGGTGGTGAGGTCGCTGTAGACCAGCTTGCTCGTCTTGCCGACCTTGATCGCGTTGTAGCCGCCGTTGTTCTCCGGCAGCTTCTGCTTGATGATGTCGGCTTCGATCGTGACGCCGAGGTGGTTCGCCTGGGCGGTCAGGTCGGCGGCGACGTGGTAGTCGGTGCCGTCGACGTTGAAGGCGCTGTTGCGCAGGTAGCACCACAGGACCGTGAAGAGGCCTTCGCGGTGGGCCTCCTCAAACATCTCCGCGACCTGAACGATCTGGCGGTTGGACTCCGGCGAGCCGAAGTAGATCGTCGCGCCGATACCGGCCGCACCGAGCTCCTTGGCGCGCTTGACCGACGAGAACTTGATCTGGTCGAACGCGTCGGGGTACGAGAGGAACTCGTTGTGGTTGACCTTCACGATGAAGGGGATCTTGTGCGCGTACTTGCGCGAGACGGCTCCGAGTACGCCGAGCGTCGACGCGACGGCGTTGGTTCCACCCTCGATCGCGAGCTTGACGATGTTCTCCGGGTCGAAGTACGTCGGGTTGGGCGCGAACGACGCGCCGGCCGAGTGCTCGATGCCCTGGTCGACCGGCAGGATGCTCACGTAGCCGGTGTTGGCCAGGCGGCCGTGGCTGTAGAGCGCCTGCAGGTTGCGAAGCACCTGCGGGCTGCGGTCGGTGATCGAGAAGACCCGGTCGACGAAGTCGGCGCCTGGGAGATGCAGCGTCTCCGCGGGAATAGCGGTAGCGACGTGGCCCAGCAGGGACTCGGCGTCCGCTCCGAGCAGTTCCTCGAGCCGGTTGCTCGTCAGTTCAGCAGTGGACACCCAGTTCCTCCGGTGTGATGCAGGTGGCGATAACCGCGCAGTCTACGGGCGCCGGGCGGTTCGCGCAGCGTCGCGCCGTCGCGAACTGAGGCCCCATCACCTCCGGTGCGAGGGGGTGCGGGAACCCGCGCTTGCCTGCGCGCCTATGATCGGCTCCAATGGCGCGCGAATTCGTGACCCAAGCTGAGCTTGAGGCAGCCCTCGAGGCGTTGCGCGAGCCCGGCCGGTTCGACGCCGCTGAGCGGCTCGTCGCGCAGGCCGCGCCTGGGCTCCAGCGCATTCTGCTTGAGGCCCTCGCCAGCGGCGGTTGGGGGCAGGACGACGACGCGCGCGAGATCGACAAGGCCCTGGCTTCCAGCGACCCGTCGGCCGCGCGCACGGCGCTCGCGGCGCTCCTCAACGAGCAGACGCGCGTCGCGATGCTGGTCGGCGTCGCGATCGGGATCGAGCTGTCGGCCGAACTCGGCCTCCATGCGGAGGAGCCGTCGCTGACGGTCTCCCAGCACTCCAGTCCACAGAAGGGCAACCTGTGAGCATTCGCTACCTCGGCCATTCGGCCTTCGAGCTATCGGGCGCCGGCGCGACCGTCCTCATCGACCCGTTCCTCACCGGCAACCCCGCGGCTGCCGTGGCCGCCGCCGACGTGAACCCCGACGTGATCCTGCTGACGCACGGCCATGGCGACCACCTCGGCGACACCGTCGAGATCGCGGCGCGCACGGGCGCCACGGTGGTGGCCATCGTGGAGCTTGCCAACGAGATCGCCGGCAACCTGCCAGACGGCCACGACGTGCGCGACCCGAACCTCGGCGGCACGGTGGCCTTTGACTGGGGCTGGGTGCGGCTCGTGCCCGCCTGGCACACCGCCGTTTCGCCGAGCGGCACGCCGCACACGCCGGCCGGGCTGGTCATCAACTACGGCGGCAAGACGATCTACCACCTCGGTGACACCGCGCTCTTCAGCGATCTCGCCCTGCCCGGTCAGCGCGACACGCTCGATCTGGCGGTCGTGCCGATCGGCGGGCACTACACGATGGACCGCCACGACGCCGCTCGTGCCGCCGCACTCGTCGGGGCCGCGACCGTCATCCCCTGCCACTACGACACCTTCCCGCCCATCAAGACCGATGCCGCAGCCTTCGCGGCCGACCTCGAAGCAGCCGGCCAGCGAGCGATCGTGCTCGCGCCCGGCGAGGAGACCACGCTGTGAACGCGTCCGCCGTCGTCCTGATCGAAGCTGATCGCACTGCCATGCAGACGCTGGGCAGCGCCCTCGCGGCCGTGCCAGGCGTGCGCCGCGTCTACGCCGTCACCGGTGAATGGGACTTCGTGGCTACCGTCGACGTCGACGCGCACAACAAGCTGCGCACCGTGATCAGCGAGCACATCCAGGTCTTGGACGGCGTCGCCCGGACGCAGACGCTCGTGGCGCTCGACACGCACGAGGGGACCGGCGGGGCCGCGTGACGGTCGCATCGCCCGCAGCGGCCGACGGCGCCCCGGCGCCCCCTGCCGCAGACCCGACCCTGCTCGAGCTTGCCCGTGGCGGCTCGAAGTGGGCGTACGTCGGGATGGCCGTCCTCGCGGCAGGCCTGCTGATCGCGCTGCTGTCGGTCACCGTCCTCAAACCGGGCAAGCCGAAGGGCGGGGGAGCCAGCGTGCGGGTCGATGGCAGCCCCGGGTTCAAGCTCGACTACGCCCGGGGTGAGCTGAAGGTGGCCTCGCAGGCTGGCGGCGGAGTGGAGCTGGTCGACCGCAGCGCCGACGATCCCGCGGGGGCATCGCGGCTGCTCGTGACACCGCTGCAGCTGGCGCCCTATACGGGTTCGCCGACGGGTGCGCTGGCGCTCTCGACGGCCGATGCCGAGCGGACGATCGCTGCACGCTTCGATCCAGGCACGGCCCGCTTCACGGAGGAAGGCCTCGTGAACGTCGGCCCCAACCCGGGCTACCAGCTTTCGTACGTCGCCAAACGCGATGGCGCGACGTGGTACGGCCGTGCGGCCGTCGTCGTGCCCGACGTCGACGCCGAGCGCGACGCGCTGCTGATGGACGGCCAAGAGGAGCGGGTCGCCGGGAACCCGCGCGCGATCAAGAGCCCGCGCGCGGTTGGCCGTCAAGGCGATCTGCGCCGGCCGATGAAGTCGCTGGTCTTCGTCGACTGATCGGGCTCGCTCGGGCGCCGAGCCGCGTGCTGCTAGCCGGCGGGCGTCGTCGCCGCGGCAGCCGGGACGGGCGCCGGAGCGGGTGCCGGC
>JAEZDB010000161.1 GCA_023429855.1 Actinomycetes bacterium | reverse complement strand
CGCGCGGCGGGCGCCGGGGCCCCCCCCCCCCCGCGGCGTAGGCGGTTGCGGTCTGCCCGCGCCGCTTACGCCGCGCGCGTCGACTGCACCCGCACGAGACCGCCGCGCGCGGGGATCATCGTGACGTTGCGGTGCAGCGGCGCCTCGGCCTGCGGCCGGTCGGCGGTGAGGTCGAAGCGGCGGGCGATCTCGGGGATCACGTGCCGCAGCTCGGCGTTCGCGAGGGCGGCGCCGAGGCAGCGGCGGGTGCCGCCGCCGAACGGGATCCACGTGTAGGTGCCGGGCTTGTGGCCCTCCCAGCGCTCAGGTAGGAACTCGGCGGCGCGCGGGTAGAGGTCTTCGCGGTGGTGGACGAGCAGGATGCTCAGGGCGATCCCGGTGCCCGCGGGCACGCCGTAGCCGCCGAGCTGCCAGTCGACCTGTGGGCGCCGACCGACGATCGGGATCACTGGACGGGAGCGCATCGCCTCGTTGATCACGCGCTCGGTCATCGCGGCGGAGACCTCGGCGTCGCCGCTGCGGGCGGCGTCGCGCAGGTCGCGGTACGCATCGGGCGAGCGGGTCAGGCGCTCGAAGGCCCACGCGATCGTGTTGGCGGTCGTCTCGTGGCCCGCGAGCAGGAGCGAGACGAGCTGGTCGCGCAGTTCGTGGTCCGAGAGCGGCGTGCCGTCTTCGTCGGTGGCGGCGAGCAGCAGCGAGAGCACGTCGTCGCGGGAGTCGGCGCCGTCGACGGCCAGGGTTGCGCGGCGCTCCTTGATCACGTCGTAGACGGTCTTGTCGAAGGCTTTGAGGACGAGCGCCATGCCGCCGAACGCCTCGGTGCGGCCGATCTGGATGAGTTCGGCGATCTGCGCGAACGGCATCGTCGAGGCCTCGAGCAGGCTGGTGATCGCGCGCTTGAGGATCTTCTCCTTCTTCGTCGGCGCCCGGCCGACGCCGAAGACGCCCGCCAGGATCACGTCGAGCGTGAGCGCCTGCATCGACGCCGACACGTTGATGATCTCGCCGGTCTGCCACTTGTCGAGTTCGCGGCTGGTCGCGTCGACGATCACCGACTGGTAGTTCGCGACCGACTTGCCATGGAACGGCGGCAGCAGCATCTTGCGCTGGCTCATGTGGCGCGCGCCGTTGGTGGTCAGCACCGCGTGGGGGCCGACGACCGGCGCTAGCGGCGACTCGGTGGTGAGCGTCGGGACGAGGTCGGGCGACGCCGTGAAGATCGACTTCACGTGGTCGGGGTGCGACGTGATGATCGGGCCGCCCGCGACCGTGCCCTTCATGTGGAACACGTCGCCGTAGCGCCGCGCCGCCGAGAACACGAAGTCCTTATGGCGCATGTTGAAGCGCAGCACCTGCGTGAGGAACGGCAGGTCGACGGTCGGGACCGTCCTCAGGTGGCCGAGTCCGCCTTCGACCGGACCGGCCGGCGAGGGGTCGACGGCACCGATCAGGGGAGACGCTTCAAGCAGGGGCATGGGACGAACTTACGCTTGTGTAACTTGCTGCCGGTGTGAACCTCGGCACATCACGTAGTCGGCCGCGCCCGGCCGATCTGGAACAGCGTTCGGCCGATCTGCAGCAGGCGGGGGTCGCGGTCGGCGCGGTCGGCGCGCCGGATGGGTCAGATTCGCCTCCTATAGCCGCGTCGATCCGACCCAAGCGCTTTGCGTCGCGCCGGATGGGTCAGATTCGTGTCCTATAGCCGCGTCGATCCGACCCAAGCGCGTCGGCGGCACCCGTCGCCGTTCCGGGCTGGTTTACCCGGGACTGGGCCGGGTAATCGGACCCAGGTCGCGTAGCGGGCGGGCGCGCGAGCGGCGATGATGGGCCCGTGGCTGCTGCCGGACCCGACCAACTCACCGACGCGGCGCTCGAGTTCCTCGCCGAGCGCCACCTGGCGACGTTCTCGTCGCTGCGCGCCGACGGCACCGTTCACGTGACCGCGTGCGGGTTCACCTGGGATCCCGAGGCGCGGCTTGCGCGCGTGATCACCAGCGGCGCCGGCCAGAAGGCGAAGAACGCGTCGGCGCCCGGCGGCGTCAACGCCGCCGTGTCGCAGGTCGACGGCGCACGCTGGCTCACGCTCGAGGGCGTCGCACGGACCGTTTCGGACCCGACCGCCGTCGCCGACGCCGAGCAGCGCTACGCCGCCCGCTACCGCACACCGCGCGAGAACCCCCAGCGCGTCGTGGTCGAGTTGACTGTGACGCGCGTGCTCGGCTCCCGCACGCTCATCGACCGCTGAGCGCCGCGTCCGGGCGCGCAGCCCTGCTGCAGGTTTGCAGCAGGGGTCTGCATACGTACAGCAGGGCGGGGCGCCAAGACGGTTCGGGCTCGGGCTCCGTAGAGTCCTCAGGCCGTGGCCGACCTGCCCTACACCGAAATCGCTGTGCCCGTTGACGCGCCGCCGACCGAGTTCGCGCTCGCGCCGGGTGCGGGTGAGTCGTTTGCCGACCCACGCTTCGAGGAGCCCGAGGACGGCGCGGGTCGCATCGCGATCTTTGTCGTCGCCGGCGAGGAGACCACGCCGACGACGCTCGTGGTGGAGCAGGGCGACTGGTCGGTGGCGTGCCCGCTCACGTCGGGCCAGTTCCACCGGCTCACCAACGCGCTCGCGGGTCGCGGAACGCGCTCGGGCATCCGGCCTGAGTCGACGCGCGGCGAGCACGTGCACCTCACCGGGTCGCCGGAGCTGCTGATCGTCGAAGACGGCGAGCACGTCGTCCACGTGCCGGCGGGGCCCAAGCGCGCCCTGTGGAAGGCGCTGCGGGCGATCGAAGTGCAGGTCGCGGGCTGAGACGCCGCTGGCGCGCGGCCAAGAGACGGACGCCTCGCAACCCGTCATCGGCGGCCTGCCGATGACGACGGTCAGCCACTGGGCTGGCGCGCACCGCCGCGTTAGGTTCGATGGCATGGCTGACTATGCGGTTGTCGACCCTGCCACCGGGGAGACCATCAAGGAGTACCCGACGATCAGCGACGCTGATCTGAAGACCGCGATCGGGCGCGCGCACGCGGCCCACACGCCGTGGGGACGTGGCACGCCGCTCAAGGAGCGGGCCGCCCTGATCCGCCGGGTCGGCGAGCTGCACGCCGAGCGGCGCGAGGCCCTCGCCGCGATCATCACGCGCGAGATGGGCAAGCCGCTCGAGCAGGCGCTGGGCGAGGTCGACTTCTGCGTCGACATCTACTCCTTCTACGCCGACCGAGCCGAAGAGCTCCTCGCTGACGAGCCGATCGACCTGCTCGCCGGCGACGGCACCGCGATCATCCGCCGCACCTCCGTGGGCGTGCTGCTCGGAATCATGCCGTGGAACTTCCCATACTACCAGGTGGCCCGCTTCGCCGGACCGAACCTGATCATCGGCAACACGATCCTGCTCAAGCACGCGCCGCAGTGCCCCGAGTCGGCGGCCGCGATCGAGCAGATCTACCAAGACGCCGGCGTCCCAGCCGACGCCTACATCAACATCTACGCCACGAACGACCAGATCGAGTGGGTCATCGGCGACCCGCGCGTGCAGGGCGTCTCCGTCACCGGTTCGGGCCGTGCCGGCGCCGCCGTGGCCGAGATCGCGGGCCGCAATCTCAAGAAGGTCGTCCTCGAGCTCGGCGGCTCGGACCCGTTCATCCTGCTGTCGACCGACGACCTCGACGCCGTCGTCGAACAGGCCGTCGAAGCCCGCCTCGACAACGCCGGCCAGTCGTGCAACGCCGCCAAGCGCTTCGTGGTGATCGACGAGCTCTACGAGCCGTTCCTGGAGAAGCTCACCAAGGCGATCGAGGCCGTCGACTACGGCGACCCGACCGCCGACGGCACCGCCATGGGCCCGCTCTCGTCGAAGGCCGCCGCGGACCGCCTGGAGGAGCAGGTCGGCCGGGCCGTCGAGCAGGGCGCCACGCTCGTGACGGGCGGCCAGCGCGACGGCAACTTCTACAAGACGACCGTCCTCACCGACATCGACCCCGGCAACGACGCCTACTACGAGGAGTTCTTCGGCCCGGTCGCCTCGGTCTACAGGGTCGGCTCGGAGGAGGAGGCCGTCACCCTCGCCAACGACACGCCCTATGGCCTGGGCTCCTACGTCTTCACCACAGACCCCGACCAGGCCGAGCGCGTCGCCAACCAGATCCAGGCCGGCATGGTCTTCGTCAACCTCGTCCTCGCCGACGGCGCCGAGCTGCCCTTCGGCGGCGTCAAAGGCTCCGGCTTCGGCCGCGAGCTCGGCCGCTACGGCGCCGACGAGTTCGTCAACAAGAAGCTGATCAGGAAGGCGTAGGGGGCGGCTGCTGGCGGGGCCGCCCCGGCTCCGTCGCTGGCGGTTCGTGGCACGATCGCGGAGTGCGTCGCCTTCTGCTCGTGGTCGTGATCGCTCTCACCGGCTGCGGGAGCGACCAGGCGCGCCCTGCGCCGAAGGCCCCCGGTGCGCCTCCGGTTCAGGCCACTGACGCAGAGCGTCCAGCGGAGCAGTCGGATGTCGAAGGGCGCCAGTTCATCGCCGTCGACGCGAAGGGCATCGACCTGCTGCCGCACGACGCGATGATGTTGGACTTCGACGAACGGCGGCTCGGAGCGACCGGCGGCTGCAACTGGACCGGTGGGTCGTACTCGCTCGACGGCGGGGCGCTGCGCTGGCGCAGCGGAATGCAGACGCTGATGGGTTGTGGAGGAGACGCCGAGGATCGAGACGACTGGCTCAACGATCTCCTGGAGCGCAAGCGCCTCCGGGCCACGGTCGAAGACGGAGGGAAGACGCTGACGCTGACCGCCGGCGATCGTTCCGCGACGTTTGCGCGCCCAGGGTCGAAAGGTTCGCCGATGCCGCTCGAAGGCCCGCGATGGAAGACGCACACGTTGCAAGAAGGTGATGGCGGCCGGTCGATCGAGGGCCCGATGCGTCGTCCGACGGTCAGGTTCGTTGACGGCCGCGCTGACGTCTTCACCGGATGCCGGAATGCAACGGCGACGGCCAAGTACGACGACGCCCGCGGAGTGGTTGAGTTCGGGACGCTGAAGCTCTCGGGGCCCGAGTGCCGTGGCTATGTGGGCCGAGTCGAGCAGTACGTGCTGCGGACGCTGCGCGGGACCGTCGATGTGACCTTCCGCAGCCGCAACGGCGTCGAACTCGAGCATCCGAGCGGCTTCGGTCTGGGGCTTGGCCAGGGCTGAGCGGTCCAGGCGCGCGGCGCATCAGGACTACGCCATCGCACCGGCAGAGGCGCAACGCCGTCGGTCTGGGCGCACCCAGGTCGAACGGGGTCGTCCGGGTCAGGTCGCAGGGAGGTCTGCGGGCGCGAGCCTGGGCCGGAACGCCAGCCAGGCACCTGCGATGAGCGCGGTCGCAGCGATCAGGGCGAACGGCGCTGCCAGCAGAACGGTCTCCCGAGGTTGCCGCGCGGACCGCGCCCGACGTGCGACCCTGCCCGTCAGTCCCGCCCAAGCGACGCCGATCATGGTCCCCGCCCACGCGACGAAGACCGGTGGGTCGATCTCGATCGCCACGTTGATCTGCTCGCCGCCGTCGATCCTTGCCGGGTTATCGGCCAGGCCCAGCGCCTGCACGAACGTGCCACCCCCAGGTTCAGCCGACTTCACGTAGGCCGCCCACACCAAGAGGGTGACGGCGCAGCCGGCCAGGATCGCGGCGGACGCGCAGATGCTTCGCCCGAGCGCTCGCATGGGAGTTCGCCCAGCCGACGCCCATACGATGCCGACCGCTGTGATCCCCGCGGCACCGAATGAGGTCCGGCCACCGTCGTCGCCCGCCAGCACGAACCACGCGGCGTTCACCAGCGAGCTGGCTGCCAACAGCACGCCAGTGAGGAGCCAAGGTTTCGAGGCGCGCGCCATGACCGATCGGTCGGCACCCGCCTCGGACCGCTTGAGCGTAGTGCCCGCGAACCAGCGCCGCGTGCGACAGAGCTCGCCCGCCAACGCAAAACGCCCCGCAGGGCGGGGCGTTTCGGGCGATGGAGCCTATCGGGATCGAACCGATGACCCCCTGCTTGCAAAGCAGGTGCTCTACCAGCTGAGCTAAGGCCCCGTGCCCGCTGAGTGTAGACGGGACGGGGCGTGGCGTGCCGCCCGGGTCTCGGCCGGGTGGCCGGGTTATCGATGCCGGTCGCTGGGAACCTGCCCGCGTTTCGGGTCTGGGTGGCCCGAAACGGGGGCACGTTGCCCGCCCGCTGGCTCCGCAACGCCCGCTGCGCCGCGCCCGCCCGCGCACCCCGAAACGC
The DNA here is from genome assembly GCA_023429855.1 of Actinomycetes bacterium. Lineage (GTDB taxonomy): Bacteria > Actinomycetota > Thermoleophilia > Solirubrobacterales > Solirubrobacteraceae > JAGIBJ01. Next base: position 1,077 of record JAEZDB010000161.1, on the reverse strand, counting down.
CCGCTGCGTGCACCTCCGCACCCGATGGCTGCGCGGGCGCGGCGGGCGCGGCAAGATGGGGTGGTGCCGTCGACCGTCGCACAGCGAGCTGAGGTTCCTCCGGCCCTGATCGCCATCCCAACCCTCGGCCGCCCGGGCCAGCTCGACACCGCGCTGGAGTCGATCACGCCGCAGGCACGCAAGCGCGGGGTGCCAATCCTGGTCGTCGACGACGGGCCGACCGACGAGACGCGGGCGGCGGCGGCGCGGCACGGCGCCGACTACCTCGAAGCGGGCATGCCGGGCGGACCGAATGCGGCTCGGAATCTCGCCTTCGCCGCAACCGAAGCGCCGCTGGTGATCCTGCTCGACGACGACATCCGCGCGTGGCCGGACTGGCTCGACGCGATGCTCGACGCGCATGAACGTGAGCCGGACGACGTCGCGGTGCTGGCAGGCCAGATCGTCCCGTGGCTCGATCCGCAATACGCACCGCACAGCTGCACGGGCCGGCACGGCACGGCGATCACCGAACTGCAACTGGGTCCAGACGACCAGGACGTGCGCCTCGGTTGGAGCGCGAACATGGGCGTCCGCCGCGACTGGTGGGTCAAGGCGGGCCCGTTCGACGAGGCCCACGCGATTGGCGGCGACGAAGAGGAATGGGTCGACCGTGCGGCTGCCGCGGGGGGTCGCGTGCGCTACATCGCCAAGGCGGGCGTCCAGCATGAGCGGGTCGGGCCCGACGCCGGCCTGCGCCCCCTGATGCGCGCGAGCCGCTACCGCGGCCGCAACCTGCGGCTCTTCGAGACGCAGCAGGGCCGCGCCCCCAGCGCGCTCGCCGAACTCAAGACCCTGCTCGCCTGCCTGGCCCACGTGATCCTGCGCCGCTGCCCTGCGGGTCTCACCATGGCGGCCCACAGCTACGGCCGCCTCGAGCAGGCGATCGCCCCGCGCCCCGCCCCGGCGCGCGCGGGCCTCAACGACTTCCTGTCCGGCCGCAGCGGCCACGTCGCCGGTAAGCGCGGCCAGCTGCTCCACGCCGCCGCCCGCGCGTTTGACGCGGTCCGCGCCCCGCTCACGCTGAGCGAGCAGCTG
>JAEZDB010000146.1 GCA_023429855.1 Actinomycetes bacterium | reverse complement strand
GCCTTGGAGGTCGGCTTCGTGGGCGACGGCCGCGGCGACGGCCGGAGCCACCTCGCGGTCGAACGCCGACGGAATGATGAAGTCCTCGCGCAGCTGGTCCTCCGGGACCTGGGCCGCGATCGCCTTGGCGGCCGCGATCTTCATCTCCTCGGTGATCTGCCGAGCGCGCACGTCCATCGCGCCGCGGAAGATGCCGGGAAACGCGAGCACGTTGTTGATCTGGTTCGGGTAGTCCGAGCGGCCGGTGGCCAGGATCCGCACGTAGGGCGCGGCCTCCTCGGGGCTGACTTCAGGATCGGGGTTGCTCATCGCGAACACCATCGCGTCGCGGGCCATCCGCGACAGGTCCTTCGCTTCGATCACGCCCGGGCCGGAGAGCCCGATGAACAGGTCGATGTCGTCGATCACGTCGCGCGGGGCTCCGAGGAGCTTGCCTGGGTTGCTGTGCTCGGCGTACCACTTCTTCATCGGGTTCATCGACCCGTCGAGGTAGTCGGCGCGCGTCGTCGAGAGGGCGCCCTTGGTGTCGCAGCCGATCACGTCGCGCACGCCGGCGCGCATCAGGATCTTCGTCACGGCGACACCGGCGGCGCCGATGCCCACGCACAGCACGCGCAGGTCTTCGATGCGCTTATCGATGATCTTCAGGGCGTTGTAGACGGCGGCGAGCGTCACGATCGCGGTGCCGTGCTGATCGTCGTGGAACACCGGGATGTCGAGCTCGGCTTTGAGGCGGTCCTCGATCTCGAAGCAGCGCGGAGCGGAGATGTCTTCGAGGTTGATGCCGCCGAAGGTCGGCGCCATGAGTTTGACGACCTTGATGATCTCCTCGGGGTCCTTCGTGTCGAGGCAGATCGGGAAGGCATCGACGCCCGCGAACTCCTTGAACAGGACGGCCTTGCCCTCCATCACCGGCATGGCCGCTTCGGGGCCGATGTCGCCGAGGCCGAGCACGGCGGTGCCGTCAGACACGACCGCCACGGTGTTGCGCTTGATCGTGTAGTCGAAGGCGCGGGCCTTGTCTTCGTGGATCGACTCGCAGACGCGCGCGACGCCCGGGGTGTAGGCCATCGCGAGCTGGTCGCGCGTGCGCAGAGGTGAGGTGGCCTCCGTGGAGATCTTGCCGCCGTGGTGCATCGCAAAGGTGCGGTCGGTCATGCCGAGCACGCGCACGCCCTCGTAGGCGCCGAGCAGGTCCTTGAGGGCCTGCTGGTGCGTGACGCTGGCGCAGTAGACGACGAGGTCGCGGACGGCGCGGCCGTGCTCCGCCGATACGACGTCGTTCTGTACCACCTCGGCCTCGCACGCAACCAGCGCGTCTACGAGACGCGCAACGGCTCCGGGCGAGTCGTCGATCTCCACACGGAGAACGACCGAGTACTGGGCACTGGGTCTACTCACAACCCCTCCAGCATACGGAATCGACGGCCAAACCCCTGCCCCGGTGGGCGTTTTGGCAGCACTTTGCCGATTTGTTGCAAACCGGCCGCGGACGCCGGCTACGTCGCGCGCTCGCCGATCGCGACGACCGCGGCCAGGCGGGCACTGCGGCGTGCCGCCTCGATCACCGCGAACACGGCGCGACTGTCGTCCGGGTCGACCGGCGGAGGAGCGGCATGCTCGAGCCAGTCGCGCACACCCGCGTAGAAGGCGAGGTAGTCGCCACGGCGTAGCGAGTGCGCGCGGCTGCCGGATTCGTCGTGCAGTTGGCCGGGCGGGTTGGCACCGAAGGCGGCGTCGGCTGGTGCCATGCCGGTACGAAGCTGCGCCTCTTGCACGTCGAGGTCGCGAACGCTGAAACCCGCGGCGGTGCCGGAAAGCGCGAGGCGGTCTGCCGGCACGGGGGAGACCGCGCCCATCGACAGGTGCGAGCGCGCGCCCGATGCATGGGTGATGGCGACGAACACGTCGTCCTCCGTCGCAGCGCCGGGTCGCCGCCTGTCGAGTTCTGTGTAGACCGAGGTGGCCGGCCCAAGGAGGAGCAAGGCCTGGTCGATCAGGTGCGCGCCGAGGTCGAGCAGCTGGCCGCCCCCGTCACGCGGGTCGCCGGCTTCGCGCCAGCCGTCCTTGATCTGCGGCCGGAACCGCTCGAAGCGAGAGGTGAGCCGTGTGACCGAGCCGAGCGTGCCGGCCTCGACGAGCGCGCGGGCGGTGAGGAAGTCGCCATCCCACCGACGGTTCTGAAACACCGTGAGTTTGGCGTCGGCTGCCGCTGCGTCGTCGAGGAGCGCGTGCACTTCGTGCGCCGACGTCGCGAGCGGCTTGTCGACCACGACGGGCACACCGCGCGCGAACGCCTCGCGCGCGTACGACGCGTGGAAGCGGTTGGGCGTAGCGACGACCACCAGGTCGGCGAGCCACGCGTCGTGGCTGTTGCCCGTCACGGTCGCGCCCGGATGGGCGGAGCGCGCTCGTGCCGCGCGCTCCGCGTTCCCGGTGACGATCGTCGCGAGGTTGAGTCCCGGCGTCGCCGCGATCAGCGGGGCGTGGAACACCTCGCCCGCAAGTCCGTAGCCGAGCAGCGCCACCTCCACACGACGGAATCTAGCCGCGACGGCGTCGACCGATGCCAGGCCAGGTGTGGTGGGCCGCCGCGCGCTAGCTTGTCGGCTCCATGGAGATCCAGGACGCCCCCGAGTTCACGATCACCAGCGACCTGCGCTGGTCGGACTTCGATCGGCTCGGGCACCTCAACCAGGCCGTTTACCACGTGCTGCTCGAGCAGGCGCGGACGCGCTGGATGGACGCGGTTCGGCCGGCGGAGCTCGAGCGCTGGGAAGCCTTCGTGCTGGCCCGGGTCGAGCTGGACTACCGCCGCGAGGTCGACGCCACCCACCAGCAGGTTGTGGCCACCAGCCGGGTGGTGAAGGTTGGCAAGTCCAGCTTGACCTGCGCGCAGGAGCTCCGCCACCTCGACGGCACCGTCGCGGCGCGCGGGCTCTGCGTGATGGTCGGCTGGAACGCGAAGGAGCGCGGCAAGCGCGTCTTCGGCGACGCCGAGCGGGCCGCGTTCCTCGGCTGAGTCACGCGGCCCTCGGGGCGCTCTAGCGGGTTCTCGTGACCCGCTGGATGGCGCGGATCGCGCCCGGCGCGCCCACCGTCACGGTCAGCACTCGGCTGGAGGCCAGGCGGCGCCCGAGCCGGATCCATCCGCTGACGCTGCAGCGGCCGTCGGTCGTGGTCGAGACCTTGAAGGTGCGAGCCATCGAGATCCGACCGGCACGGACGTTTACCAGTGCGCGCTTGGGACAACGTCCCGACCGCAGCGGCGCGACCTTGAAGTCGGCCAGGATGAGGACGCCGTCCTTGAACAGGATCGTCGGTAGGCCGAGCGGCGGGTAGCCGCCTGGATCAATGCCGCCGGGCCCCGGCGTGGTGCCGGTGGGCGTCGTCGGCCAGGGCGTGGTGCCGTTCGGCGTGGTGCCGGTGGGCGTGGTCGGCCAGGGCGTGGTGCCGTTCGGGGTGGTGCCGCCGGGCGTGGTGCCGGGCGTCGTCCCTTGCACCGGAGCAGGCACGGTGATGTCGGGCTCGCCGCGCCGTACGGGCGTCACCGCGTCGCGCTCCGACGCCGCCACCTTGAGACCTGCGACCGTGACGGCCGTCGGTCGGTTGATCTGCGTGCCGTCGCCAAGCTGGCCGGAGCCGTTGAAGCCCCAGCACTTCACGGCGCGCGCGGTCGTGGTTGCGCAGGCATGGTGGTCGGCGCCGGTGATGGCGATAGTGCCGCTGAGGTCGTTCCGCACGACGGGCGTCGTGGCAGGCGTCGCGGTCGGGACGCCGCCCGGCGGAAGATCGCTGCTCGTGCCCCAGCAGCTGACCTCGCCGTTTTCTCGAAGCGCGCACGACGTCCCGAAGGCCATGAAGACCGAGCGGGCGTCGGAGATGCCCAGCACCAGGCTCTGCCCGCGCTCGAGTGGGCGGTTGTTGGTGACGCCGTTGCCGAGCTGCCCCTGGCTGTTGCTGCCCCAGCAGCTCACCTGACCGGAGCTGAGGACCGCGCACCCGTCGAAGAACGCCCACGGGGTCGAGTCGAGCTTCTGGATGTCGGCGCTCGCGGGAAGGTCGACGGTGCCGGCCGGCGGTACGCCGCCGCCGAACTCGTTCTTGACAAGCGTCGCACGGCACTTCGTCACCGTCGACCAGACGATGCACAGCTCCGTCTCGGCGCCGCTGATGTCGAGCGCCCCGCTGACGCCCTCCAGCTCCTGTGGAGCGTAGCTCGCGCCCGGAACGTCGTTGGCTGAGAAGACGCCTCCCCAGCAGCTCACCCGGCCGCCGGTGCGCAGCGCGCAGAACCGCGATGCCACGTTCTCGATGGCGACCGCGTCGGCGAGCCCCGCGACCTCGACGGCGGTCGACGACGACACTCCGGTGTTGTCGCCGAGCGCACCTCCTGCGTTTGAGCCCCAGCAGCGCACGGTGCCTGCCGACTGCAGGGCGCAGCTGGCGCTGTTGCTGACCGCGACTTCGGTCGCGTCGCTCACGCCGGTCGCGGTGACGGGTCGCGCGGCTGAAGTGAAGGTTCCGTCGCCGAGCTGGCCGGAGCTGTTGTCGCCCCAGCACGCCACCGCGTGGCTGTCGGTCACGGCGCACGTATGGAGGTTGCCGGCGTCGACGGTGGCGGCGCTCGCGGGGCCGGCCAGGACCGCGCTGCTCAGCGCGGCGGTCACGGCGAGCGCGCGGCGCCAGCGGTGTCGCCGACGCTCGGCGCGGGGTGGGGCAGTGGTGGTGGACATGCTGAACCTCGGAGTGGGGTGGAAGGGTCGGCCGGGGGCACCGTGCGCCGACGTCTCTGTGTCGGCTGGTTGAACCGACACGCCACGTCTGGCATCAGAGCGGTCGCGCCCCCAGCCGGGCCCGGGGGGGGGGGGTTTAT
>JAEZDB010000140.1 GCA_023429855.1 Actinomycetes bacterium | reverse complement strand
CATCGCGCCTTAGGCGAAGCGCCGTTCGACGAGCGCCGCGATGTCGGAGTAGCCGCGGCCCGGCGCCGGCATCACGAACGGCGGCACGTGCCGCACGACCGATGGCGCCAGCGGACTCGCCAGGTGGCGCCACCACAGGCCAAGCGCTCCGAGCGTCAGGCCGCGGGTCGGCACGGGCAAGAAGCCGAACTGGCGCTGCAGGTTGCCGGGGAGCGAGTCGATCGTGATCTGGTTGATCAGCTCCTTCACCGGCAGCATCGCGAGCGGCAGAGGCGGATTCAAAATCACCTTGCGGGCGAGTTTGCGCGCCTCGTCGGTCACGAGCAGGCGGTCGCCCTCGAGCATCTCGGCCATGTACTCCAGGTGCACCGCGTAGCTGCTCGGCATGTCGTCGGGGCCGAGCCCGAAGATCTCGCCGACCTGCCGCCACTGCTGCCAGAGCTCCTCGCGCTCGCGGTTCGACAGCGGACGCACAAAGCGCTCGAACGCGCGGTACGACGAGTCGATGAACGACGCCAGGATCCACAGGAGCAGGTCGGGGTCGTCGCCGCGGAACTCGGTTCCGGCGGGATACGGGCCGATCGCCTCCTTGAGCGACCCGCGGACGCGCGCGTGCATCGCGCCGACGATCTCCTGCACCTCGCGGGCCTGCTGCTCGCTGCCGTAGATGACCGTGTTCACGGCCAGCGCGGTGCGCGCGAGGCGGGGGTGCGGGTCCTCGGCGGAGGCGGTGTGGCTGAAGAACCCGACGAACGCGACGGGGTGGGCGGCCTGCATGAACAGCGCACGGGCGCCCGAGAGCGCGACCAGGCGCTCGCGCTGAACCTCCCGGATCAGCGCGTCTTCGGCGAAGAAGGGGCGGTCGTCGGCTGGCGTCACGCCACCTCGGGACCGGACGGGCGCTCGCGCGACTCTGCCAGCAGACGCCGCACCTGGCTGGTGCGTGCGGCCGTGAGCGAGCCTGCGTCGGCGTCGGTAAACGCCGCTCTGCGCTGACGCCGTTCCTGCACGAGCCGCTGGACCTGGTCGAAGGGAATGAGCTCTGCGGTGCGCTGAGAATCAGTCATTTCGGTGTGTGGTCCGCTTCTTGGATCGATCAGGACGGGTCGTCCGGTAACCACGTGTTCGGCCGGTAGCGGCAAAACTTCAGACGGGACGCGGGAAATCACAGAACGGTTCACGGGGCGGGTCAGCGGTGTGCTCCTCACGCAAAGGGTACGCTGGCCGAACCATGCCGGCTCAGGTATTTACGGGAAAGGAGTGCGTGTGCCAGTTCAGGCGCGGTCGCTGCGACCAGTCCTGCGTGCGCGACATGCTCGCCACTCCGTTCTACATCGCCTGCCTCCGGCTCTCGGGGCGTAGCTGCCTCGTCGTCGGCGGCGGCGAGATCGGCCTCGAGAAGGTCGAAGGCCTGCTCGCCTGCGACGGCAAGGTCACCGTCGTCGCGCCCGACCTCGGCCCCGGTCTGCAGGAACTGGCCGACGAAGGCTCAATCGAGCATGTGGCGCGCGACTACGAGCCCGCTGATCTCGTTGGCCGCTTCCTCGTGATCGCCTGCACCGACGACACCGACGTCAACATCCGCGTCTACGACGACGCTGAGCGCCGCGCGATGCTCGTGAACGTGGTCGACGTGCCGCCGCTCTGCAACTTCATCCTGCCCGCGATCCTGCGCACCGGGCCGCTCGCGATCGCGATCTCCACGGCGGGCGCGTCGCCTGCGCTGGCCAAGCGCATGAAGGCCGAGATCGCCGCGCAGTTCGGCGAGGAGTACGCGCGCCTGGCCATCGTGCTCAACGACGTGCGCGGCTGGGCCAAGGCGACGCTGCCGACCTACCAGGACCGCAAGGCGTTCTTCGAGGGCATCGTCAACGGCGACCCAGACCCGATCGGGCTGCTGCGCGAAGACCGCACCGACGAGCTCATGCACGTGATCTCTCAGGCCCAGACAGCTGCACAGCAGAAGCTGGCCGCATGACCATCCCTGCCGTGATCGTGATCGCGCACGACCCGCACAGCCCGGAGCTCTCCGTCGAGGAGTACGGCCCCGAGGTCGCCGCGCGCGTGGAATCGATCGGCGGCGACGTGCTCGCGATCGAGCTGGTGCCGCTCGGCGGCGAGCTGTTCGAAGAGCGGCTGCAGCACTACATCGACGAGCAGGTCTGCCTCCTGCTCACCTGTGGCGGTGCGGGCATCGGCCCCGACGACATCGTCCCCGAGCTCACGTCGATCATCGTCGAGCGCCGCGTGCCGGGCGTCGAGGAGATGCTGCGGCGCGCGCTGTCTGCCGAAGCTCCCGAGGGCAGCCTCGAGCGCGGAGCCTGTGGGATCGCGGGCGAGACCCTTGTCGTCAACCTCCCGCGCGACGTGCGCCTGATCGAGGCCGCGCTGGCCTCACTCGCCCCGGTCATCCCGACGATCCGCGAGCGCCTCGAAGGCCGCGAGCCGTCGGCCGATCTGCGTGACGACCCGTCGCCGCGCGACGTCTCAGACGACGAAGACTTCTACGAAGACGACGAGGAATAGGGCGCCATCTCGGCGTCCGACGCCATCCCGGCGATCCTCGCCAAGGGGCTGCTCGCGGCGCACGGCCGCACGCCCGTCCTGAAGGACCTCTCGCTGCGGGTCGAACCGGGGGCGACCGTCGCCCTGCTCGGTGCCAACGGCTCGGGCAAGACCACCCTGCTGGCCTTGTTGGCGGGCCTGCGCAGCCCTCATGGCGGCGACCTGCGGGTGCTCGGGCACGCATTGCCGAAGGACCGCTGGGCGCTGCGCGGACAGGTCGGCCTCGTCGCGCACCTGCCGCTGCTCTACTCGGGCCTCACGATCCGCGAGAACCTCGACTACCACGCCCGGCTCCACGGGCTGCCGGCGGCGCGCGTCGACGCGGTGCTCGCCGAAGCCGCGCTGGAAGAGCGCGCCGAGCAGCACGTCGGGGCGCTCTCGCGGGGACTCACCCAGCGTGCAGCGGTCGCCCGGGCGCTGCTCAGCGACCCGCCGCTGCTCCTCCTCGACGAGCCGCTCGCGAATCTCGACCCGGTCGCGTCCGAGCTGGTCGGCGCGCTGATCGGCCCGCGTCCCGGCCGCACGCGGGTGATCGCGAGCCACGACCCGGCGGCTGCGCTCGAGGAGTCCGACGGCGTGATCGTGCTCGGCCCGTCGGCGACCGTGAAGTACGTGGGGCCGAGCGCGGGGATGACCGCTGCCGACGTGGAGGCGCTCTACCGATGAGGGCCGTCCTGACGATCCTGCGCAAGGACCTGCTGCTCGAACGGCGGTCGTTCGAGCTGCTGCCGGCGATGGCGCTGCTGGCGCTCGGCACGCTCGTGGTTTTGCGATTCGCGCTCGACACGGAGACGGTCGAAGGCGACCTCGCCGCCGGTGCGCTGCTCGTGCCGCTGCTGTTCGCGTCGCTGCTCGGCGTGTCGCGCCTCTTCGGCAGCGAGGAGCGCGACGCCGGCATTCAGCAGTACCTGCTGAGCCCCGCTCCACCGGGCGCGCTGCTTGCCGCGAAGGTCATCGGCCTGGCCGCCGTGCTGGCCGTGCTGGAGGTCGTCCTCGTGCCGACGTTCGGACTGCTGCTGCTCGGCCCGGAGCTGCTCCCGGTGCTCCCAGAACTCGTCCTCGTGCTGATCTTGCTCGATCTCACACTGGCGACCCTCGGCGGCATCGTCGCCGGGATCGCCATCGGGGCCAGATCCCGAGAGCTGATCGTGCCGATCCTGGTGGTGCCGCTCGCGATCCCGGCCCTGATTGCGGCGCAGGCGGCGCTGGCTCCGGTGCTGGAGCCCGGCGCCGAGCCGCTTGCATGGCGCTGGCCTGCGGTTCTGGCCATCTATGCTGTGGTTCTTGCGCTTGTCGGCTCGGTAGTCGGCGAGTACCTCGTCGAGGACTGAGCCTTCCCCTCACCCCATGACCGTTCGCGGCCTGCGCCCTCTCACGATCCTGACCGTCCTGCTCCTCGGGGCCGGTTTCACGATGGCGTTCTTCTGGGCCCCGCTCGACACCGACCAGGGCTTCCGCCAGAAGATCTTCTACCTCCACGTGCCGCTCGGCATCGTGGCGCTCATCGGCTTCATCCTGGGCGGGATCCACGGCCTGCGCTACCTGCGCTCGGGCAAGTCCGAGGCTGATCTGCGCTCCTACGTGAGCATCCACCTCTCGCAGATCTTCGCCGTGGCCGTGCTCATCACCGGCGCGATCTGGGGCAAGACCGCCTGGGGCGCATGGTGGCGGTGGGACGAGCCCTTCCTCGTGTCGTTCCTGATCGTCTTCCTGCTCTACGCGACCTACCAGCCGCTGCGCCTCTCGATCGACGACCCGCGGCGCCAGGCGCGCGCGGCCAGCGTCTTCGCCGTGGTGGCCGGAGCCTTCGTGCCGATCAACTTCGCCGTCGTACGTCTCGCCGACCAGTACCTCCACCCGCGTACGCTGTCGAACGCCGCCGACGGCTCGATGCCTGGCCCCGTGCTCTTGACCTTCCTCACCTGCCTCGTCGCGATCTCCGTGCTCTACGCGACGCTCGTCCGCTACGAGCTGCTTTCCAAGAGCACCACGTTCCGCCTGCGCGCGCTTGAGCGTCGCGCCGGCGGCGATGACTTGATTCCCCGGCGCTCGGCGGTTCCGCAGGCATGACGCTCGCTACGTCCATTCTGGCCCAGGCCGACACGATCCCCGACGAGTCGGGTGGGGCGTACGTGATCGCCGCGTACATCGTGTTCGTGGTGCTGATCTTCGTGTACGTGGCCATCATGGCCCAGCGCCTCGGCCGGATCTCCAAGCAGGCCGACGACCTCGAGCGGCGCCTCGACGGCATCGACCACGCCCAGCATCAGGGCGCAGGCGCCGTGCAGAGCGGCACCGTTGACGACGCGGCTGCCGAACCCCCGACGATCGCGCCGACCGCATGAGCGAGCTGCTCACCGTCGGCGTCTCGCACCGCACCGCGCCCGTCGCGCTGCGTGAGCGCCTCGCGCTGCCCGCCGAGGGCGGCCACGTGCTCGGCGAGCTCGCCGCCTGCGACGAGCAGATCCACGAGCTCGTGGCGATGTCGACCTGCAACCGCACCGAGATCACGGTGCTCACCGACGACCCCGTCGGCGCCGAGGTCGGCCTGCTGCGCGTCCTGGCGCGCCGCGGCGGCTTCTCCGCGGACGACCTCGGCGGCGCCGTCTTCCGCCTGCACGAGGAGGACTCGGCCCGCCACCTGTTCCGCGTCGCCTCGGGCCTGGAGTCGATGGTGCTCGGCGAGGCCGAGATCCTCGGCCAGGTGCGCCGCGCCCACGAGATCGCGGTCGCCGCGGGCACGAGCGGCCCCACGCTCGACCGCCTCTACACCTCCGCCGTCGGCACCGGCCGCCGCGTCCGCAGCGAGACGGAGATCGGGCACGGCTCGATGTCGATCTCGTCGCTGGCGGCCTCGCTGGCCGAGCGCGAACTTGGCGACCTCTCAGGCCGCCAGGTCGTGATCATCGGCGCCGGCGAGACCTCCGAGCTGGCGGCCGCCGCCTTCCACCAGCGCGGCGTCGCGACGCTGTTCGTCGCCAACCGCCGGGCGAACCGCGCGATCTCGCTCGCTGCGAAGTTCGACGGGTCCGTCGCCCCGCTCGACCACCTGCCCGGCCTGCTCGAGTCGGCCGACGTCGTCGTCTCCGCGACGGCCTCGCCCCACCCGATCCTGCATCGCGAGGCGATCGCCGAGGTCCTCCCGGCCCGCGCCGGCCGACCGCTGCTGCTGATCGACCTCGCCGTTCCGCGCGACATCGAGCCGGCGTGCGGGCTGCTGCCCGGCGTGCAGCGCTACGACCTCGACGCGATGGAGTCCGTGATCGCGCGGATGACCCACGTGCGCAAGGCCGAGGCCGTCCGCGCCGAGACGATCGTCGACGACGAGCTGGGCCGCTTCAATCACTGGATGGTCACGCGCGGCGTCGCCCCGACGATTGCGGCGATGCACCGCCAGGCCGACGACATCGTCGAGCGCGTGCTCACCGAGAACGCCGGCCGCTGGGAGTCCGCCTCGCAGCGCGACCGCGCCCGCATCGAGGCCGTCGCCCGCGCCGTGGCGACCCGCATCCTGCACGAGCCGACGATCCGCCTGCGCTCCGTCGACCCCGCTGCGGGCCACCGCCGCGTCGAGATCCTGCGCGAGCTCTTCGGCCTCGACGGCGAAGTCGATGACGGCCGGCTCGAGGACGTCGACCAGCTGCCGGGCCAGGCCCGCGGCCCGCTCCTGCCGTAGCTGTGGCGCTGCGGCTCGGTACGCGCGGAAGCGCCCTCGCCCG
>JAEZDB010000098.1 GCA_023429855.1 Actinomycetes bacterium | reverse complement strand
TGGGCGAGCGAGCCGACGCTGGCGTGGGGGGTGGCGCGGAGGGGGCGGGGGAGGGCCACTCGATTTCCTAGGGGCAGGGGACGCGAAAGGGAGTCGGCCAATGGGACGGCCGTTGGCCTATCTATCGACTGTAATTCGGTCAATCTGAGGGGCCGGGCGCGTTCCATACGTGATCCAGTCGTTTCGCGGTTCAGGAGCCCGGCCACACCAGGTAAAGGTCGCGCGTAGGGGCGTCGAAGAACCAGACGTACGGCTGCGCACGACGAGCGGCCGTCGCTCCCCCAATGGATCCCCTTCTCGAGCAGCTCCACGCTGAACAGCGTGAACGTGCCAGTGCCGCGCCTTCGCGGCGCGAGCAGGCCGTCGAGTACGGTGCCGGGCTTCTGCTGCTCGTCTGCTGCGCGCTGTTCTTCTGGCTGGGGCCGGCGGGCGACCCGGCTGATCTCCCGGCGCTTGCCGGACTCATCGTGCTCTACGCCGCCTGCTGGCAGGTGACCTTTGCCATCGGTCCGGCGACGACGACGCCGCTCCAGGTGGCGTTCGTCCCAATGTGGTTTGCGGTAGAGCCGGCGCTGCTGCCGATTGCGGTGGCGGGCGGCCAGATCCTCGGGAACCTCGTGGCGAGTGCGCGCGCAGGCGACGAGCACAACTGGCGCCGCACCTTCATCTGCGTGTCGGACTCGTGGTACGCGATCGGGCCCGCGCTGGTCTTCGTCGCGTTCGAGCCGGGGGCGCCGTCGCTCGCCGATATTCCTATCTACCTCTTGGCGCTTGCGGCGCAGTTCGCGGTCGACTCGGTGGCGGGCACGCTGCGCGACTGGGCCGCCCTTGGCGTGCGGCCAGAGGCGCACCGCTCGACCGTGGCGTGGATCTGCATGGTCGACGCGGCGCTGGCACCGGTTGGCCTGTTGCTCGCGTTGGCGGTGGAGGTCTCGCCGTGGGCGGTGCTCCTGGCCGTGCCGCTGGTGGCGCTGCTCGGTCAGTTCGCGAAGGAGCGCGACGACCGCATTATGAAGGCGCTCGAGCTCTCGCACGCGTATCGCGGCACCGCGCAGCTGATGGGCGACGTGCTGGAGGCCGACGACGCCTATACCGGCGGCGAGCACACCCAGGGCGTGGTCGAGCTCTCGCTGGCCGTCGGCATCGATCTGGGGCTCACGCCTGCGCAGATGCGCGATCTGGAGTTTGGGGCGCTGCTCCACGACATCGGGAAGCTGCGAGTGCCGAACGAGATCATCAACAAGCCCGGCAAGCTCAACGAAGAGGAGTGGGCGATCATCAAGCAGCATCCGGGCTACGGCCAGGAGATGCTCGATCGCGTGGGCGGCGCGCTCGGCGAGGCGGGGGTCGTGGTGCGGGCTCACCATGAGCGCTGGGACGGCGGCGGCTACCCCGACGGCCTGAAGGGCGAAGACATTCCGATCGAGGCGCGGATCATCACCGTCTGCGATTCGTTCAGCGCGATGACGACGAACCGCTCGTACCGCCGCGGGATGAGCCACGATGAAGCCATCGCCGAGCTCGAGCGCTGCTCGGGCACCCAGTTCGATCCGAACATCGTGCCGGCGTTGCAGCGGGTGCTGGCAAAGATGCCGCGGCGGCCGGTCATGGTCGCAGCGACCCCCTCGGTCGACGTCGCCAAGCCTGAAGCCGCCTGACGCACGCAAGACCGGTCACGGAACGGGGGTTTCGTGGACGCTTGGCTGCTCGTGTGAGCAATCCGGCTAAGGCGACTCAGGATTTGGTCGACGTAAGCGGTTGCGTGCCCACGTCTTGGGTACTCATCCCACCAACCGCTTCCGCCGAAGGTCCAATCCCCCGTGGATCCCGTTCTCACCGCCTTGCCCGCCGACTCGACGCACGTTGACGCACGTCCTTCGACGCGCGAGGTGCTCGCGGCCGTCCTGGCGTTGGTCGGGCTGGTGGCGGCAAGCGCGTGCTTGGCCGTCGTCGGTGGGGCGGCTGCGGCCCCGGCGCCGACTGCTGCGGCGGTGTTGGTCGTGCTTTACGTCGGCCTTCGTCAGGTGCACTTCGAGCTCGGCGGCGCGAACGCCACCGCAGCGCAGCTGTTGGTCGTGCCGCTGTGGTTCGTGCTTCCACCTGCTGCGCTGCCGCTGGTGATCCTCGGGGCCGAGGCTGTTGCGTGCGCTCTAGCGGCGGGGCCGACGCATCGCGCCGGCGGTGCCGGCGGAAGCGACCTCCGAGCGCGGCTCGTGGGCGTGCCCGCGGCGGCGTGGCCGTCGGTCGGCGTGGCGTCGGTCTTGGTGCTCGCCGACCCGGGGGCGCTCTCGATCGGTGACGCGCCCGTGTACTTGGCTGCCCTGTCGGCGCAGTGGCTCGTCGCGGCGTGTGCGCGGGGGTTGGTCCCCGTGGTGTTTGGCTCAGGCTGGACGGCGGCCTTGGCGCAGTTCCCCTCCCGGGCGCGGGAGCTTCGGCCGCTGTTCTTGCTGGACGCGGCGTTTGCTCCGATCGGCGTGGTTGCGGCGGTGGCGATGACGGAGAGCCCGTGGCTGGTGTTGTCGGTCGTGCCGCTCGGCGGGTTGCTCGGCCACTTTGCGCAGGAGCGCGACGCGCGGATGGCGCAGGCGGCGGAGCTCTCGTCGGCGTATCGCGGGACGGCGCAGTTGATGGGCGACGTCCTGGAGGCCGACGATGCCTATACGGGTGGCGAGCACACGGAGGGTGTGATCGAGCTGTCGCTTGGCGTGGGCCGCGAGCTCGGCCTGCCGGACGCGGCGATGCGCAATCTCGAGTTCGGGGCGCTCCTGCACGACATCGGCAAGTTGCGCGTGCCGAACGAGATCATCAACAAGCCCGGCAAGCTCAACGCGGAGGAGTGGGAGATCATCCGCCAGCACCCTGGCTTTGGCGGGGAGATGCTCGATCGCGTCGGCGGGGCGCTGTCGGAGGCGGCACCGATCGTGCGTGCCCACCATGAGCGCTGGGACGGCGCCGGCTATCCCGATCAGCTTGCGGGCGCCGAGATCCCGATCGAGGCACGGATCATCACCGCCTGCGACTCCTTCAGCGCCATGACGACGAACCGGTCCTACCGCCGCGCGATGACGCAGCGCGAGGCCTTGGAGGAGCTTGAGCGCTGCTCAGGCACCCAGTTTGATCCCGCAGTGGTCACGGCGCTCCGGGCGGTTGTGCTGACCCAAGCCGGTCCGGCTGCCGGTTCACGGCTGGAGCCGGTGGCTCCGGCCGCCAGCGCCGACTCCGACGCGACCCCTCGAAGCTGCGACGGCGGACCTCTCGCCGGCGACGACGCGGCGCAGGCTGCCTAGTACGCCGTGCTCAGGGCCAGTGGGTAGACGGCCGGGCAGCCTCGCTGCCGCAGCTGTCCGCCGACCATGGCCAGGGTCCAGCCGCTGAAGCGCAGGTCGTCGACGAGCAGGCATGGCCCCGGTGGAAGCTCTGGGTCGACCGCGAAGGCGCCGCGCACGTTGGCGACCGCCGCCGGCGTGTTCTCCATGCTCCGCTGCGGCGGCCGCTCGTCGGCGCGCGCGATCACGGGCGCGAACGGCAATCCGAGCGCCTTGGCGAGCCGCTCGGCGAACTCGGGTACGAGCGGCCCGCTGCGGGTTGACGGCACGGCGGTCACCCACTGCACGCCGGGCTGCCAGTTCCGCACGAGGGCGACCGCGCCGCTGACCAGCTCGTCGTCGAACCGCCCGGCGCGCTTGCCGGCCTCGACGAGGTCGTCCCAGCCGGAGTCGCCGAGACGTCCGAGGGCCCGGCCCGGCTCGACTCGGACGCCATCGGGAATCGCCTTCATGGAGCCTTTCGCGTCGGGTGCCATCTTCTTGACGTCGATGGCGAGCGGCTGGCCGCGAAGGTGCTCACCGGCCTGTCGAGAGACGGCAGCGTCGACCGGACCCGCGAAGCGCGGTTCGGTGCAGATTGAGCAGCGGCCGCAGTCGGCTGG
Organism: Actinomycetes bacterium; assembly: GCA_023429855.1. Classification (GTDB taxonomy): domain Bacteria; phylum Actinomycetota; class Thermoleophilia; order Solirubrobacterales; family Solirubrobacteraceae; genus JAGIBJ01. Next base: position 31,486 of record JAEZDB010000098.1, on the reverse strand, counting down.
CGCCGGGTCGTCGAGCTCTTCTTCGAGCACGCGCATGAGGCACCGCCCGTCGCTGCCGAACGACGCCATCGCCTCTTGCTCCTGCCGGCGCAGGGCCGTCACCTGGGCGTAGCGCTCGGCGTCGTACTCCCATCCCGAGTCTGGGGTGAGGACGTACTTGCTGCCGTTACGGTCGAGTGCTCCCTCGACGTCGAGCACCTTGAGCATCGCGGTGAGGCGGCCCTTGCCGATCTTCACGTGCGTAAGCAGCTCGTTCACGCCTACGCCCGCTTCGCCGGCTTCGGTGAGGACCTCCATGGCCGTCTCGACGACCGCCCGAGGCGGGAACGCCTGCGTGATGAAGAAGTCTTGGATCTTGCGGTCCTCGGCGCCGCGCAGCAGCACGACCTGAGCGTCGTCGATCGCGCGGCCCGCACGCCCGACCTGCTGGTAGTACGACACGACGCTGCCGGGCGCTTGGTAGTGCACGACAAAGCCGAGGTCGGGCTTGTCGTAGCCCATGCCCAGGGCCGAGGTGGCGACGACCGCTTTGAGCTCGTTGGCCAGCAGCTTGGCCTCGATCGCTTCGCGCTCGGCGGGCTCCGTCTCACCCGAGTAGGCGGCCGCGGCAATGCCACGCCCGGTGAGCCACGAGGCGACCGCCTCGGCGTCGCTCTTGGTGAGCGTGTAGATGATCCCGGAGCCGGGCAGCTCAGGCAGGTGCTCGGAGAGCCAGGCGAGGCGGTCGGCTTTGCCTGGCAGGTCGACGACCTCCAGCCGCAGGCTGTCGCGGGTGAGCGCGCCGCGGTAGGTGCGCAGCTGCTCGGCGGCGCGCTCCTCGGTCTGTCCGCGTCCGAGCTGAGCGGTGACGTCGTCGACGACGCGGTCGTTGGCCGTCGCAGTCGTGCACAGCACGGCCACCGAGTCGGGAAGCCGCTCGAGCATGTCTTGGATGCGGCGGTAGTCGGGGCGGAAGTCGTGGCCCCAGTCGGAGATGCAGTGGGCCTCGTCGATCACGAGCAGGCCGACCTTCTCGGCGAACACCGGCAGCATCTGGGAGCGAAACTGCGGATTGTTGAGGCGCTCCGGGCTGATGAGGAGCAGGTCGACGTCGTCGGCGTCGAGGTGGCCCTTGATCTCGTCCCACGCGTCGCGGTTGGTCGAGTTGACCGTGTGCGCGCGCAGCCCCAGCCGTTCTGCTGCGGCGACCTGGTTGCGCATGAGGGCGAGGAGGGGGGAGACGATCAGCGTCGGGCCCGCACCCTGCTCGCGCAGCAGCGCCGTTGCGACGAAGTACACGGCCGACTTTCCCCAGCCCGTGCGCTGTACGCAGAGCACGCGAGCGTGGTCCTGAGCGAGGTCGCGCACGGCCTCGAGCTGGTGCTCGCGAAACGCCGCCGACGGACCCGCGAGTGCGCGCAGGTGGTGCTCGGCGCGCTCCTGGATGGCGGCGGCGTCTGCGCCTGCTGCGGTGGCGTTGGTGGCGGGTGAACTCGGCACACGACGATCGTAGGCACCAGCTCGTCGCGACATTCCCACGGCCTGTTCCAACTTTGCGCAGAATCCCCGCAAACTCCGCGCAAGGAAATCGCTAGCGCATTTGAGACGGACGAGGCATAGTGCCCCGTATGGGCATCTCCCCATGCCGGGCTTTGCACGGCCGCACGCGCGGCGCGCGCGCCCATGCGGACAGGTGTTGGAGTGCCGCCGCCGAAGAGGGACCAACCTTGACCGGCCCCTGCAGTTCTCCGGCGCCCTGCCGACCCCCCAGGCGAGATGCTTGATCCTGGCCTCGAGCATATGCACCGGCACGGGCGGCTCTGGCGCATAAGCACCGAGCGACGGCGACTTGTAAGCGAAGCGGTTGCCGACTTCGCTCTGCTAGTTCCGGTCCTGATCCTGTTCGTCTTTTCGCCGGGCGGCGAGTGGGCGCCCCCAGCCCAGGTCGTGCTTCTCGTCGGCGCGACGGCCGTCGCTTCGATGGTGCGCTTCGAGGTCGGCTCAGGCTCAACTGCCCCAACACAGCTCACGGTCATACCGTTGTGGTTCGCAGTTCCGCCGGAATGGCTCACTCCGATCGTGGGGTTCGCGCTGGTTCTCGGCGGGCTGATGGAGCACGCGGTGTCACGCTCGACCGAGCCCGTATGGCGACGACTGCTCTACGCCGGCGATGCATGGGCTGCACTGGGACCGGCGATCGTCTTCACTGTTGCCGGAGGGACGCCGGAGGCAACGGTCGATGCGTGGCCGATCGTCGTGGTCGCGTTCATGGCGCAGGTCGCAACCGACGGCTTCTCGGCCGTGGTCTCTCCCTGGATGAACCACGGGCTGCATCCGAGGACGCAGGTGAAGCTGTTGGCGTGGATCTACCTGACCGATGCGGCGTTGGCGCCGATCGGATTCGTGACGGCAGTCGTCTCAGAGACGTCTCCGCTTGCCGTTGTCGCGCTCCTGCCGCTGATCGGGGTGATCGCCGAGTTCGCGCGAGAGCGTCGGGAGCGACTCGAGCAGGCGCTGCAGCTATCGACGACGTATCGAGGAACAGCGCAGCTGATGGGTGACGTCCTTGAGGCCGACGATGCGTACACCGGGGGTGAGCACACCCAAGGGGTGGTGGAGATGGCGATCGCCGTCGGTTTGGAGCTCAAGCTCCCCCCGGCAGATATGCGCGACCTCGAGTTCGGCGCGCTCCTGCATGACATCGGAAAGCTCCGCGTGCCGAACGAGGTCATCAACAAACCGGGTTCTCTGAACGAGGCTGAGTGGGAGCTCATCCGGCTTCATCCGATTCACGGGCAAGAGATGCTCGAGCGGGTAGGTGGCGCCATGCTTGAGGCCGGGCGCATCGTGCGTGCCCACCACGAGCGCTGGGACGGAGCGGGGTATCCGGATCGGCTGCGCGGGACTGAGATCCCGCTGGCCGCGCGAATCATCACGGTCTGCGATTCGTTCAGCGCGATGACCACGAACCGCTCGTACAGCCGGGCTCGCACGCGAGATGACGCGCTCATTGAGATGCAGCGCTGCTCGGGAAGTCAATTTGACCCGGTGGTGGTGGATGCGCTCTACCGAGTGCTTGACCGCAACCCTGAACTCAGTCGCGGGCGTTCTCGGGAACGCCTAGAGAACACGCCTGCCGCCGCTGCAGCGTTGGGACTTCGGCCGATCACCTAGTCCCTGGTGTACCCCGACCGGGTTACACTCTGTCGGTGTCGCCGTTTCTGGCGCCCATGGGCTCGGCGGCGGATGGCCCGAACTGCCTAGGCTGCGGATGCCGCCTCGTGGGTCGCTTCGGGGGCCATTCGGGCCACGCGACGCGGACTTATGTGACGCGATGCACCGACAGCGCGTCCGTCGATCGGGGGCGTTATGTAGGGGCTTGTTGAGCTTAGGTCAACAAGACGAAAAGCGCTTGCCCTACCAATGGACCGGTAAGTAGCTTGCCGACCCGTGGAGACCCCCCTCCAAACTCGTGCAGGCAGACACCTCACTGCGCTCTACACCGCGGCCTTCGTGTTCGAGTGGTTCAGCACGGTTGCGCTGATGGTCCTCGTGTACAACGCAACGAGCAGCGCCCTGGCGGCAACGGCGATGCTGCTTTGCCGGCAGCTCGCGCCGCTCGCTTTGGTCTCGACGGCGATGCCGTGGTTTGAACGCTGGTCGCCTCGCACTGCGCTGAGCCTGCCGCTCTTCGCGCTCGCGACGGTGTTGGGTCTCTTTGCGACGCTGGGGTATGGGCTGTGGCTCTATCCACTCGCCGCAGCCTCGGGCACCTTCGGCGTGCTCTTCAGAGGCGTTTTGCGTGGCTCGATGGCCCGGTCTCTCGAGGCATCTCAGCTGCGCCGCGCGAATGCCACCTTGAACGTGCTGGTCGCCATCGCCGCCGCGGTGGGTCCGGCACTCGCAGCGGTCGCAGTTGATTCGTTCGGGCCGAGCGGCGCATTGGGCGTTGCTGGAATTGGAACCTTGGCGCTCGCCGCGTTCGCGCTAGCGACGCCCGCGATGGCGCCGGGCCGCATGAGTACCGGAGGCGCTGAGGGGGAGCCGGCAAGCGTCGGCCTGACGCCCAGCCCGCGGTCCGCGCTGACGTATCCCCTGCTCCTCGTGTTTGCCGGTCTGGTGATGTGCGTTTGCGCGATGGACGAGCCCGCGCTCCTGGGCTACGCGCAATCAGAGCTTGGTGCTGGTGTGACTGGCTACGGCGCGATCTACGTGGCGTGGGGGGTTGGAGCCTTCGCAGGGAGCGTGGCGTTCTCGCGGCTGCTGGGCCGCTCGATGCTCGCGATTGCTGCCGTCTCGGGCTTCGCCGTCGGATTGGCGTACCTCGGGATGGGGCTGTCGGGCAGCATCGTCCTCACGTGCGCCCTGGCCGTGCTCGGAGGTGCCGGGAACGGCGCTGGCTACGTAGCTCTTGTGACCGCGGTCCAAGAGGCCGCCCGCAGCGGCGACGAGGTTCGTGCCGCCGCCAAGTTCGAAACGGTAGCCACTGCTGCGCCTGGGATCGGAATCGTGCTCGGCGGCCTGCTGGCAGACGTCACGGGTCCTCGTTCCTCGCTCGTTGTCCCCGGGGTGGTCTGCCTGCTGGCGATTGCCATCGCGCTGCTTCTCGCTCGCGCACGCGAAGCGCGCGCACCGTTCGCCGGGTCGATTCGCCTTTCCCCCACGAGCCCTGGAGGCACGGTATGACCTTCCGTCGCCACTAGGCCGTTCTCTCGCGCGCGGATTTCCGCGCGTGTGTCCACGACGAACTCCTCTGGTCGTTCGTCACTGCGCGGTCACGCGCATCGGCTTCGCTCGCACGTGTCACCGCGAGCGGAGTTGCTCCCTCAAAACATCAGGAGGCTCCCCCATGCCCGCTTACCAGCGTTAGTAATCGAAAAGGGCCGCGTAAGCGGCCCTTTTTTCGTTCTTGCGACCCCCGAATGGACGCGGGTCGAGAGCGGTTACGAGCCGCCCGCCGCCCGCCGCCCGTCGTCCGCCGTCCGCTCAGCCGTCGACCGCAGCCCGTAGCAGCGCCAGCTCTGCGAAGGGCGTAAGCAGCTGCGAGATCGCTGCGGCGGTCTCGGCGGTGTCGCCGTCGGGCAGTGCCGCGTGGCTGATGGCGAGGCGGACGAGGGTCTCGGCGAGCATGTCGACGTCGCGCTGGGCGGCGGCCGGCCAGCTCTTGTGGATTGCGCCGGCGAGGCGGCCGGTGGCGATGCGCAGCACCGGGCCGCCGCGCGTGGTGACGAGCGCGAGGAGTCCGTCGGGGTCGTCGCCGGAGACGACGCTGACCGCGAGCGGGTCCTGCTCGATGGTCTCGAGGAAGACGCGGAAGGCCCGCTCGAGGGCGTCGGCGGGGCTGTCGCCTGCCGACTCGATGGCGTGCTCGACCGCGGTGAGGATGCGATCGGCGTCGTACAGGAGGTAGGCCTGCACGAAGCCGTCGCGCGTCCCGAACTCGTTGTAGAGCGTCTGCCGGCTCACGCCAGCGCCCTTGGCGACATCAGCCATCGTGATGTCGGTCCAACGGCGCTCGCGCAGCAGCTCGCGTGCTGTTTCGAGCAGCGTGGTGCGGAGCAGCTGGCGAGCGGCCGCCTGATATGGGCTACGGGGAGTCGTGGCCATCCTGACCAGCGAGCCTAGTTAGTCGCCGAGCGGCTCGAAGTCGACCTTGTCACGCACGCCGCAGTCCGGGCACGTCCAGTCGTCGGGCACGGCGCTGAACGGCGTGCCGGGCGGGAAGCCTTCCCGCGGGTTGCCGACGGCCTCGTCGTAGACGTGGCCGCATTCCGGGCAGCTGTACTTCGCCATGGTCCTCGTGGTGCTCATGCTTCGCTTGCGGGTGTCGTCAGCCTGCACTGCCGGCCGGCGTCAACGTCGCGGAGCCACCGGAATCGCCGCGGCCCCACTTCTTGAGAATCCGCTCGCGATTGCGCGGGTTGATGTTGGCCTTCGTGATGTCGCCCTCGTAGTGGTCGAGCACACGGCGGTTCATCGCGCGGAAGTAGAGCGGCGGCAGGTAGGAGAGCACGATCATGCCGGCGTAGCCCGTCGGCAGCTCTGGCGCCTCTTCAAAATGGCGCAGCACCTGGTAGCGGCGCAGCGGGTGCGCGTGATGGTCGCTGTGGCGCTGCAGGTGGTAGAGGAACACGTTGCTGGCGACGAGGTTCGCGTTCCAGCTGTGCGACGGCTGGCAGCGCTCGTAGCGGCCGTCGTCCTTCTTCTGGCGCAGCAGGCCGTAGTGCTCGATGTAGTTGACGACCTCGAGCAGCGAGAACCCGAAGACGGCCTGGATGATCATGTACGGCAGGATCGACGGGCCAAAGGCCACGAGCAGTGCCCCCCAGAGGACGAAGCTCAGGGCCCAGGCGTTGATGATGTCGTTCTTGAGCGAGATCGGCGACTTGTTCTGACGCTTGAAGCGCGCAGCCTCAAGGTGCCACGCCGACTTCAGGCTGCCGGCCACGGTGCGCGGCAGGAACTCGTAGAAGCTCTCGCCGAAGCGCGAGCTGGCCGGGTCTTCAGGCGTGGAGACGCGAACGTGGTGGCCGCGGTTGTGCTCGACCATGAAGTGGCCGTAGAAGGTCGGGGCGAGCGCCACGCGGGCGAGCCACTTCTCGAGGGCCTCGCGCTTGTGGCCGAGTTCGTGGGCGTCGGCGATCGCGATGCCGTTGACGCAACCGAGGCTGATCGCCAAGCCGACCGCTTCGAGGGTCGACAGCGTTCCGCGGGACCACATCCACGCGCTGAACACGGTTGCGGCCAGCTGGATCGGGATGAAGAGGTACGTGCACCACCGGTAGAAGTGGTCGTTCTCCAGCCACTTGATGACGCTCTCGGGCGGGTTCGTGGAGTCGTTGCCGCCGATCTGGTCCATCAGCGGCATCACGCCGAAGATGAACGCCGGGCCGAACCACCAGAACACGCCAAGGCCCGTCAGCTCAACCAGGCCCCACGCGATAAACGGAATCGTCGGCACGACGAGGCCCAGGAGCCAGGCGTACCGCTTGCCGTCCTTCCAGTCGGGCGCGACCGCCTCGACGTTTGGATCGTCTTCGTGGTGATGGTGGTGGTGCTCGTCGTCGCCGTGGGTGTGGGCGGCGGCAGGGGTGGCTGACATTCAGTCTCCCGAGGTCTGAGAAGGGGGAGGCAGGCTCCGTAGCCCGCTAAGTTTCACGAGTGTAAGACACGGTGCGGTCATTTGTAAAGCCCGTTGGACAAATCCAGCGGGTTTGCCCAGATCGCGGGCGCGGTAAGTCCGCACGTCAACGTGATCGGCAAATCGGCCGCCGAACCTGAGCTGCGGAGGCGCGTGGCGTGCAGCGGCCGCCGTCGGCGGCTCAGATCGGCCCTGGCCGCGCCCGCCGGCGGGCAGAGGCGAGGCTCAGCCGCGCTTGGCGGTGAGCGAGTAACGCGCGAGCGTGCGCGTGCCGCCGCTCTCGATCGCGTTGACCACGACGAACGCGATGCGGCTCTTGCTGCCGGAGTTGCGCAGCCGGATGGTGTCGGTCTTCAGGCCGGGCTTCGTCGACGAGTCGATCGGGCGGCCGTTGAACGAGCGCACGGACTGGTCGAAGCCGAACAGGTTCACGAGGCCCGACTCGGGCTTCAGGGTGACCTTCACGGTCGTGCGCGCCGGGACCTTGACGCGGTAGGCGTCGACGTAGTCGTCGGCGCTGTCGGCCGTGGCGGTGAGAGTGGAGGCTTTGCCGCCCGACCAGATGTTCTTCTTGCGGAACGTGCCCTTGGCAGCGGCGTAGGCCGGGAAGTCATTGGGCTCGAGCGCGTCGGGCGCGGGTGCAGGCGCCGCCATCGCGGGCGCGATCTGCAGCAGGCCGTAGCCCGAGCGCTCATCCAAACCGGGGGCGTCGAGGGCGCGCGAGCTGCTCCGCAGCACCGCCGCGACCTGGCTCGGGTCGAGGCCGGGGCGCGCCCCGAGGATCCACGACACCCCGCCCGCGACGAACGGCGAGGCGAAGCTCGTGCCGTCGACGGTGGTCTGCCCGTCGGCTTTGCCGTCGTCGGTGTCCCACCGCAGCGGGATGTCGACCGGCACGCCGACGCCGGGCGCGGCCACGTCGACGTACTCGTTGAAGTTGGAGAACGGCGCAACCGCGAGCGACGGGTCGATCGCGCCGGCCGTGATCACGTGCGGGTACGACGCCGGGAACGACAGCGGGTTGCCGTTGTCGCCGTCGTTGCCGCTGGCAACCACCATCGTTACGCGCTTGGCGTAGGTGTACTGGACGGCTGCGAGGAGGGCACCGCAGTTCTCGGTGAACCCGAGCGACAGGTTGATCACCTGCGCGCCGCGCTGCACGAGCTTGAGGATGCCGGTGGCGACGTCGCTGCAGAGCAGCGTGGTGCCCCACGAGAGGATCGGCGCGCCCGGGGCGACGCCGACGACACCGACGCCGTCGTAGGGCGCCGCAGCCGTGGAGGCGACCATCGTGCCGTGCGGCTCGACGGCGCCGACGCCGTTGATCACGTCGGCGGCGGCAAGCTCGGCGACGCTGCGGTCGACGGCGTCGTCGACGATGCCGATGCGCGCGAGCGTGCCCGCCGCGGGAGTGAGTGAAGGGGCGAGTGCGACGGAGCGCGACCACGGCGACTGCAGGTTGCCGGGCTGGTCGTAGCTGGAGGAGCGCACCGCGGGAACGTCGGGGCCGGCCCACTGCACGGCGCCGCCGAGCGACCTCGCGATCGCGTCGGCCTTGGACGACGGCACGCTGAGGATCGAGAGCGTCGCGTTGTAGGTGCCACCGGCGTCGGCGGCGATCCTGGCCAGGCGAGTGCGGTCGCCCGTTGCGGAGATCAGCCAGCGGCCGTGGGGCGCGCCGGAGCTGGCGCGTGCGGCCTTCGCCGACGAGGACGGCAGCGTCGTGGGGAGGTCGTGCTCCGAGAGCACGCGCGCGCCCGTCGAGGCGCCTGGGCTGACGAGCGGACCGGCAGCGGCGCAAGCCGGAGCGACGGCGAAGAGGGCCGCGCTGACCGCGATCGCCGCTGTGGCGCGAGGTCGCGAGAAGGTGCTCGGCACCAGCGTGTTCGGTGCCCAGCGCATCGGGACGAAACCTATCGAGTAGGGGAGAGGACGCGCGCCGATACCGGCGCGGCGCAGGGAGCTAGCGGCGTTGGCCCTCGGGCACTTCGCCATGCGAGACCGCGTACACGATGTGGCGCCGGTGGACGGCGAGGAACGGGTGCTCCTCGGGCTCCTGGTTGGGGTCGAGCGGCTCGACCCGCACCTGGCCCAGGGCGACGAAGTCTTTGTCGGAGGCGTTGAGCAGGTCCGACACACGGCTGCGGTAGCCGTCACGGGCGAGGGTGACGACGCCGGTGATCCGATGATGCTGCGTCAGCAGCTCGACGCGTTCTCGCTTGACTTCCACGTTCCGGTTCTCGGCAAGGCGCCCCGGGCACTTGAGCCGCCGGGCGCGAAGGGCGCAGGTCAGTTCTGCTCGAACTCGCGCTCGCGGCGGTCCTGCCCGCCGACGGTGACGGGCACCATGTCGCGGCTGACGGCTTCGACGGTCTCAACCGCTTCGGCCTCTTCCTCGTTGTCGTGCTGGCCGTCGCAGAGGACGCGGAAGTTGCCCGAGGTGCCGCCGTCGGCGCTCATCGTGATGCCGGGGAGGATCTCTTCGCCCTCCTCAAAACCCAGGCGCTCCATGTCGAAATGGGCCATGCCGATCCCATGCGCGGTGTGCGTCGGGTTCTCGCGGTCGTGCGCGTTGAGCGCAATCTGGAACGCCTTGAGGACGGCGCCGATCGTCGAGGAGTCGGCCATGCACGCAGGGTAGCGCTGCGCGGCCGTGGCTGCGAGCGTTGCCGTTGCCCGGCTTTGGCCCCGGTTCGAGCTGCGCCTCCGAAAGGCCCGTGTCCCCCGGGCGGGGTGCCGAGAGTCGACGACCGTTCGCGTTCTCACGGGATCCAGGCCGCAGGACGGCTCGCAGCGTCGGCGCGCGCAATCTGACACGGTTCGAACCATGTGCGAGGGGTGCACCACCGAATGAGTCTCAGTCGTCCGTCAAAAGCCCAGCGCGACGAATGGGCCGAGATCATGGGAGACACGCGCCGCAACACGCGCCGCTGGATCACCCGCGCGATCTTCCTTCCGCTGTTTCTCGTGCTGCTCGCGGTTCCGTACCTGCTGCTCAGCGGCGCCGGCTACATCGGCAGCTGCCCGAGCAACGCCGAGATGACGGCGTTCTGGGCCAAGCCGGCGAGCGCCGTGTCGTCGTCGGACCGCGACGCGGAGATCCGCCGCCAGCTGCGCTGCGTTGAGTTCTTGGGCATGACGCGCGCGCAGGTCATGGAGCAGCTCGGCGAGTGGACGACCGTGAAGGAGTACCCAAAGACCGCTGAGGCGGCGAAGGGCACCTACCTCGTGTGGTCCAACGGCAACAACACGCCGGGTATCGGCATCGAGTTCACCGGGCCGCGCGGCAAGGCCGTGCGCGTGGAGACCTACGAGCCGTAGGCGCCCGCCCGCGTCGGCTGCGGCAGGCGCTCAGCTCTCGTCGTCGGCCTTGGTGCGCGTCGCGAGCTGCACGAGGTACTCGACGGCCGCGTTCCGCACGACCGCGTCCTTCGGGACGCCCGAGGCGGCTGGCGTTGGCACCGGCATGTCGCCGTCGAAGATCACCAGGACCGACAGGTACGTCGGCGTGGCGACGGTCGGCAGATCCGACGTGCGCGGGCCGTAGCCGATCGAGAACCGCCGGCCGGTGCCGTCGAGCTTCGTCATCGCCGCGTTGCGGGTGAGCGAGCGGTCGCCGTCGCCCTTGCCGAGCGACGTGAAGATCGCGGAGGCCGGGCGCTCGAGCTCGAGAAACACCCGCTCGTAGGTGCGGCCGACGTACAGCCGCGGTGCCGATACGCGTGCGAAGCCGAGCGACACGCCGCACGGCAGCTCGACGAGCTGGCTCGACGGGTCGCCGCAGAGCGACGCGCGGATCGCGTCGGTCGCGCCGCGGCTGGAGCGCACGGTGAGGCGGTACGCGTTCTGCTCGGCCGGGTCTGGAGAGGTCGCCGGCGAGTCGTCGGGGATCGCGCGGTCGTCGCCGCACCCGGTCAAGCCGGCACCGAGCAGCGCAGCGGCGCAGGCCGCGGTGGCGAAGCGGGCGGTGAGCGAGGCGAAGCGAGGGGAGGGCACGGCAGGGGAGGACCCTACGCGGCCCGCCCCTGCTCGCGTCGCGTGCGTCAGCGGTCGCTCGGGCCGTAGGCGACGCGCGCCGTGGCTGTGCCCGCCGTCGCGCCCGTGGCGGTGCGGTTGTCGGAGGCGGTCGCCTCGTCGGTCGTCTCGCGCTTCGTGCGCAGGCCCACGCGGGCGGCCGAGAAGCCGAGCGCGAACATGAAGAGCACCGTCACGCCAAGCACGCCGACGATCGCGGGTGTCCAGAGCGCGGCGGGCACGTCGGGCTTGCGCTCGCGCTGCAGGTAGACGAGCTCGTTCTTGAGCTGCAGCGTCTCCGTGCCCGGGTTGATCAGCGCGCCCACGGGGATGCCCGGGTCAGCTGGGAGGTAGACCGGCGCGGCGAGCAGCCGGCGGCCGAGCTGCGTGCGCACGGCCGTCTTCCACGGGCCGCCGACCGGGATCGGCTCGGTGCTGCGGTACACGCCCGGCGCGATCTCCTTCATGGCGTTGGCGACGAGGCCCCCGCCTTGCCAGGCGATGGCCGACACGTACTGGTTGCCCTCGGCGTCGGCGGGGTTCTGGAAAGCGACGGTGATCGTGGCCTCGTGGATCGGGCCGTCCTGCGGACCCGCGCCGACGGTGCCGCGCGTCTCCCGGTCCTTCACCACCGTCGTCGTCACGACGGGGCCGCTGGAGTAGTCCTGGTTGGCGGCGAGGCCCGCCAGTGCGAGCAGCGCGAACGCCGACGTGAGCGCGTAGGCGCGGCGGTGGGTGACGACGGCGAGCTCGCCCCTGAGCGACACGGCGAAGAGCAGCCCGAGCAGCGCGCCAGCAGCGCCGCCGATGATCGCGAACGGGATGCCCTGGCCGAGCAGCTCGGTCGTCCACGGGGTGGGCATGAACTCCTGCGACCAGGCGTACTGCGCAGCGAAGCCGACGGTGCCGATGCCGAGGCCGATGAGCAGCGCTGGCGCCAGCGTGCGCTTGCGCATCGCCGCGGAGAGAAAGACCAGCTCGACGACGACCGCTTCGGCGAAGAACAGCGGCAGGGTCGGCATCGACTGGTCGAGGCCGACGCCGACCAGGAGGTTCATGAAGATCCGGGCGATCGCGTAGAAGCCCGCGGCCAGGAGGGCGAAGCCTGGACGCCCCCACAGGCGGGCGAACGTGAGCGCGAAGCCCGCGCCGCCGGCCAAGAGCAGCGGCTGCCAGACCATCAGGTACTGGTTGACGCCCCAGTCCCACTCGCCGAGGTAGAGCGAGAGGGCGATGAGCATCGCGCCCGGCACCATGATGCGCGGGCTGCGGCGCCGCCAGCGGTGGAAGAACGTCTTCGGCGGACCGAACGCGCGCTCGCCCTCCGCCTGGAGGATCGCCAGGGCGATGATCGACAGGACCGCGCCGCTGATCATCATCAGGTGCGTCGGGCCCCAGAGCGTCACGTCCTGGCCGAAGAGGCGGTGCCAGACGTCGTCGAGCGGGAAGCCGGTGTAGCCGAGCACGGCGCAGGCCATCAGCGTGAGCGAGGCGACCGGGACGCGCCAGCCCGGCGCGATCCGCACGGCCGTGGGGCCGACGTAGGCGTTCTTCTTGGGCATCACGAGCGCGAGCACGCCGGCGAGGAAGAGCCCCTGCAGGCCGAGGAGGATCGGGTAGTGCGCGAGGTTGGCGAGCGGGCCCTCGTCGCGGCCGTTGTCGAGGTGCAGAGAGATGTCCCAGTACACGCCGAAGAAGGCCAGGGCGAGCGAGCCCCAGCCGATGGCCGCGGGGATCGACGACCAGCCGGGCTGGCCCTCGAGGTTGCCGACGCCGTCGCCGAGCTTGGTGAGCAGCTGCGTGCGGCCGGTGCGGTGCAGCCAGCCGATCAGCAAGACGCCGATTGTCATGGTGCCCGCGAAGATCGTCGCGATCACGAGCTGCTCGATCGGCGCGCCGCCGGCTGCTGGCGTCGCGTTCTCGGTGGCCACGGAGGCGAGAGGTAGGAGGAGTGACATCGGGGGTGAGCTCCCTTGTCGTCGAGGCCTGGTGCATGTGGCCAGAGACGGCGAATCGGGACTGATTCGCTGGTTACAGTCGCGTAACATACACACCTGTAAGGGTCTGGGCAAGATTGCCTGGACGCCATGACCACCCTGCATGGGAAACTCTCTTTCAATGTCTCGATCGTCCCGGAGCCGTAGCCGCCCCCGCATGTCGGCGGCCGAGCGGCGTGAACAGCTCCTCGACGTCGCCCTCGAAATCCTGTGCGATCAGGGCGCGGAGGCGCTTTCGATCGACGCGATCGCCAAGGGCGCCGGCATTACGCGGCCCGTGGTCTACACCCAGTTCGGCGACCTGCCGGGCCTGCTGCACGCGCTCGTGGAGCGTGAAGAGGCCAAGGTCTTGCAGCAGCTCGCCAAGGCGATTCCGGTCACCGTTGGCGAGGTTGAGCCCGACGACGTGATCGTCAACGCGATCGCGGCGTTCCTCTCGGCGGTTGCTGAGCGGCCGCGCACCTGGCAGATCGTGCTCACGCCGCCGCAGGGCATGCCGCGCTCGCTGCACGACAAGGTCGTCGAGCGACGCGAGGCCGTGGTGGAGCAGATCACGCCCCTCATCGCCTGGGGCGTCACGAAGCGCGGCGGGCCCGCCGGGCTCGATCACCGCCTCCTGGCGCGGATCATCCTGGTCCTCGCTGAAGAGGCGGGGCGCCTCGTGATCGCGCAGCCCGAGAGCTTCCCCCCGGAGCTGTTGGTCGGGCAGGCCCGCGTGCTGGTGTCTGCGCTGCGCACCGACGACCTGTCTGGTGTCGCCGGCGCAGTTGTGCCGCCGGGGATGGCAGGAACGCCGGCGGGCGACGATCTTCCGCCCCCTGGCTCGGAGGCGGCGGCGACGAAGAACGGGGCCGGGCAGGCTGAGCCTGAGGCTCAGGTCGAGGTTGAGGCACCGGCGAAGCCGACGAAGACCCGCGCCAAGTCGAAGACGTCGTCGCGATCCTCGCGTTCGCGCAAGGCGTGATCGACGAGGCGAACGTCACAGGTCGGGCCGCGCTGGCAGGTGGCCGATGACCGACGTGGCGCTCTACTACGACCTGGGATCGCCGTACGGCTACCTCGCTGCCGAGCGCATCGAGGCGCTGCTGGGCCGCGAGGTCGAGTTCCGGCCTGTGCTGCTCGGCGCGATCTTCGGGATGCGCGACCGCGGCTCGTGGTCGCAGACGCCGGCGCGGGCCGAAGGCATCGCTGAGGTCGAGCGCCGCGCCGCGGAGTACGGCTTGCCTCCGGTGGTCTGGCCCGATCCGTGGCCCGGCAACGGCCTGTTCGTGATGCGCGCGGCGATCGTTGCGGCGCGAAGGGGGCGCGGCAAGGCCTTCGCGCAGGCGGCGTACCGTGCCGCGTTCCAGGAGGGTCGCGACCTGTCGCAGCTCGTCGAGATCGACCGCGTCGCCACCGCTGCGCGCCTCGACGCCGTGCGTGTGGTCGAAGAGCTCTCGAACCCGAAGGTCAAGCAGGCCCTGGTCGACGCGACCGCCGCCGCCTGGGACGCCGGCGTCCGCGGGGTCCCGACGACGCTCGTCGACGGCGTCGCCTACTTCGGCGACGACCAGCTCGACCTCGTCGCGCGCGACCTCGCCGGCTGAGCAGGGCCGCTGGCTGGTCCGAGCCCAAGCGGGCAGGCTCGCGCGACCGCCTTGAACTGCAAGCGGGAAGCGCTGGTGGCATGGGGTCTCTCGCGAGCAGTGTCGGATTACGCCCTCTCGAGGGCGTAATCCGGAGTGGCGGCGCGCCAGTTCACACCCCATAGCGGCTGTGGCTCCCTGGAGGGCCCGCGAGCCGCGCTTCGCCTGGGGTGGTCGGGCGGCGACATCAGAAACGACGCGCGGCGCGACCGCCTCGTCGGGTGCCTGGGGGTGGTCGGGTAGCGACATCAGAAACGACGCGCGGCGCGACCGCCTCGTCGGGTGCCTGGGGGTGGTCGGGTGGCGACATCAGAAACGACGCGCGGCGCGACCGCCTCGTCGGGTGGCTGGGGGTGGTCGGGTGGCGACATCAGAAACGGTGCGCGGCGCGACCGGCCTCGTCGGGCGCCTGGGGTCAGGACGCCCCAGCCTTACGAGGGTGTGATTCGTGGTGCTTGGGTGCCAGATCACGCCCCGAGCAGGGCGTAATCCGACACTGCTCTGCAAGAGGGGGCTGTCCCGGCGTCCGGACTCGTTGGCGGGTTTCGTAGCCCTCACCGCTCTCGGCCCTGTCGCGGCTCGCCGCGCTGGGGAGCCCTGGCCCTCGGGCGACTCCTGGCGCCCTGGCCGTCAGCGGTTGCGGCCGAACTGGTCGTGGGCGCTGACCCACTCGTCGGCGACGATCGCCGAGCCGAGCGACAGCTCGCCAGCGACGACGGTGGCCCCGATGATCTCGCAGAGCTTGAGGACCTTGCCGGCGCCGTAGCAGCCCATCATCTCCAGGCACTCGCGCTGCGTGGCGAGGCCGGTGCCGCCGCCGTAAGTCGCGCAGATGATCGACGGCATGGTGATCGAGTAGTAGTAGTCGCCGTTCTCGCGCAGCTCTACGTAGGCGTGGGCGGCGTGCGACTCGGCGACGTTCGCGGCGTCCTGCCCGGTGGCGATAAACATCGCGGTGATGCCGTTGGCGGAGTGCGCGCCGTTGTTGACGGAGCCCGAAAGCCAGGCGCCGATCTGGCCGGAGATCTGGCGTCGGCGGTAGAGCGCGGCGCTCGTCGTCTTCATGACCTCGCGCAGGGCGGCGTCGGGAATCAGCGCCTCGGCGATCACGCGGCGCCCGCGGGTCTGCAGGTTGTTGATCTGCGAGTGCTTCTTGTCGGTCGCGAGGTTGGCCTCGAGCGTGTAGTCGAGCGGCGCGGCCGTGTAGTTCGCCTTGATCCACTCGGCGGCGGCCCACGTCGCCTTGCCGGTCATGTTCTGGCCGGCGGCGTCGCCCGTCGTGTAGTCGAAACGGGTGAAGCAGAAGCGGCCAGCAAGGTACGCCTCGATCTCGACGAGCTTGCCCGTGGCGGTCGTCGTCTCGGCCGCGGCCTTGATCGCAGGTTCGGTCGCCCGCAGCCAGACCTCGAAGTCGCGCGCCTCGCGGGCCGACTCGAACATGAAGACCGGCGCGCGCTGCATCGACTCCTTCACGACCGTCGTCTGCACGCCGCCGGCAAGGTTCAGCAGCTTCATGCCGCGGTTGTACGACGCGACGAGCGTGCCCTCGGTCGTCGCCATCGGCACGTAGAACTCGCCGTTGGCGTGCTCGCCGTTCACGCGGATCGGACCCGCGATGCCGATCGGCACCTGCGCCACCCCCGTGAAGTGCTCGACGTTGCCCGGCAGCGTGGCCGGGTCGACGCTGAAACTGCCGACATGGTCGAGGCTCGCGCCCGTCTGCTCGCGGACGAAGTCGCGACGCGTGGCGGCCGCCTCGGCGGTGTGGTCGTCGGCGGCGCGCGGGATCTTCGGACTGCTCATGGCCTGCGCAGTGTCGCGCGTAAACGAGTGAGCGTGCGTTCACTCGCGGTGAGCCCGACTCGGTCGCGACTTGGGCGGGGGCAGCTCGGTCGCGCGTTGGGCGCGCGGCGGCTCGACCGCCGTTGCCCCGCACGTCGTCATCCGATGACATCGGCCGCTGCGTAGGGGAGGCATGTCCAGTCTTCGTGCCCGTACCCTTTTCGCGACCGCGGTGGCGACGCTCGGCATTGCCGCAGCCAGCTCCGGCGTAGTGGCAACGCCTGCAGGGGCGACCGCAGTTACACCCGTGCCGTCGCTCGACCTGCAGCGCTACACCGGCGAGTGGCGCCAGATCGCGTCGCTGCCGCAGTGGTTCGAAGCGCTCTGCGTCAGCGACACCGTCGCCAACTACTCGCGCAACGACGACGGCACCGTGCGCGTCAGCAACCGCTGCGTCGGCCCGGCGGGCGCCAACATCGTCACCCGCGGCCGGGCCCGCGTGCTCGATCCGGTCACGAACGCGCAGCTGCAGGTCACGTTCGTGCCCACGCTCTCAGGCGGCTGGTCGTACCCGGGGAACCGTCCGAACTACATCGTGATCGGGCTCGGCGACGCCTACGACTGGGCCGTCGTCGGCGACCCGGATCGCACCTCGGCCTTCGTGCTCTCGCGCACCTCCGCGTTCAGCCCCGCGCAGTTCACCACCGTCCGCGCCGTACTGCAGGCCAACGGCTTTGACCCGTGCAAGGTGCGCACGACCCGGCAGCGCGGCGGCCTGCAGAAGGTGGTCTCGCTCTGCGCCGTCTAGGCGTTGTGCTGCGGTTCGGGTCAGCTGATCCGGACCGCGGCGCTTAGCGCGGCGGCAGCTCGAAGCCGGCCTTCAGCAGCAGGTCGCGGCCCGCGATGCCGGTGAGCTCGTCGATGAACGCGGCGGCCGCCTCCGTACGGGCGCCGTCGCGGTCGATGAGGCAGGCGGCCAGTTGGTTCGGCTCCGTCGTGACGGCTTCGGGGTCGGTGCAGCGGCCGTCGTCGATCAGCGTCTGTACGTCGGCTCGGGCGCCGACGAACGCGTCGACGGCGGAGTCGTTTTCGATCTTGGCACGCAGCGCTGGCGACGCGCCGTAGACGACGACGGCGCCGGACCTGAGCCGTTCGATCGCCGGTTCAAGTTCCGAAACCGCGTAGATCGCGGCGGGTCCGGGCTGCGGGTCGTCGTCGGTGCCGCCGACGTACTGCTGCGAGACGAACAGGAACGCGATCAGGATCGCGATGAAGCCCGCGCCGCGCAGGCCCGCGCCGACCCTGTTGGCGCGGTCTTCCGCGGCATCGGGGTCCCAGCCGGGGTTCCCGGGCTCGATCGGCGCACGCACGCCGTCATCCCATCACACGCGGGCGCGGCGTTCGGCAGGTGTCGCGTCAGCGGGGTGCGGCACAGCGGTTGCAGTCGTCGGCGCCGTTCCGACGCTGCGACGCTGATCGCGCGCTGGTCAGCGGGGGCGCAGCGCCGACGCGAGGCGCGCCTCGTACTCGTCCTGCGGGACCAGTACGCAGCCGAGCCGCTGGGTGTGGTCGGTGGGGAGCTGGATGTCGCAGAGCTCGATGTCGCGGTCGTGCAGCAGGTCGAGCGTGCGGATCAGCAGCGCGTTGCCGGCCGATGGCATGGTGCGCCGCATCGACTCGAGCATCGCCGCGCGGCCCAGGACCACGCCGAGGATGCCGGCCGCGAGGTCGCCGCCGGGCGTGCGCAGCTCGAAGCTGTGCGCGTAGCCCGCGGTGTGCAGCCGCCGGTAGAGCGCGGCGAGTCGCGGGGTGATCCACACGCCCTCGCCCGGCGGCGGCGCGGCGCAGAGTTCCAGCACCGCCTCGTAGTCCTGGTCGATCACCAGCTCAAACGACGCGCACGCCCGCACGTCGCGGCGGACCTTGCGCCGCACCGCGTCCCGCGATGCACCGTCGAGCTCGAACAGCGCCCGCTCCGGCGCCGTGTACCACGGCAGCTCGACCGCGCCCGCGTCGTCCATCGGGAAGGCGCCGGCCGCGTACCGGTGGACCGCCTCCTCGACCTCGCGCAGCACAGGGCGAGAATCTAGTTCAGGAGCGGTCGCGCTGCGCGCGGCGGCGCGGAGCCGTCCGCCGGGAGCGCCGCTTTTCGGCGTTCGTGGCGGAGGCTTCGGTTCGCGCGGCGGTGCCGTCCGCCGGGAGCGCCGGTTTTCGGCGTTCGTGGCGGGCGGCTGGTCAGTCCGGCGTGCCGCGGCGGCTCTTGAGCCGCGCGAAGAGCCCAGGCGGCTTGGGCTGCGTGGCGCGCCACTCCTCCTGCGAGGGCAGCGTCCCGGCGGCGCGCGCCTCCAGCGTGCACTGCGTGTGGGCGTGCCGGCGGCGCGTCGTGTCGCCCTCTGGTGCCACGAGCACGTGCTCGGTCAGCGCGAGCAGGTGGCCGCGGCAGAACGGGCACGTGTAGGTCGACGGCTTGCTGTTGACCGCGCGCCGCACCGAGTACCACTCGGCGGCTGGCAGCGTGTCGACCCGCCGCGGTGGCTGAGGCTTGCCGCCGCGTGTCGCTCGTAGTGCCTTGTCGCCGCTCGCTGCCGGCCGCGGCCGCTTGCCGCGCGGGTGTTCCGAAGGCGTCACCGCACCATCGTGACGCCCAGCCCGGCCCCGCGATAGCATGGCCCCTCACCTCACCGGTCGCGGCCCGCCAAGCGGGCGCCGCCGCCGGCCAGAGGGCGCGTAGCTCAGTGGGAGAGCGCTCGCTTCACACGCGAGCGGTCGCAGGTTCGAAACCCGCCGCGCCCATCATTCGGAACCCCTGCTTCGGCGGGGTTCCGTCGCTTCGGGGTCCGGGCGCGCTCGTGATCGGGGGTCAGCGAGCGCCAGCCCACCCGCTCACCCGGCGCACTTCGACGGCGACTTCGCCCCTGCGACCAAGCAGCGCTCTTGGACGTCGAACTTGCGCTTCTTCGTGACGGTGGCGGTGGTGACGACGCCGGTCGTCCCGGCCTTCGTGACCGTGACGGTGACCTTGGCGCCCTTGCCGAGTTTGGCGCTTGTGATCTTCTTCGCGGAGACGGTCAGGGCGCCGGCCTGCTTGGCGGTCTTGGTGACCGTGCGGTCCTTCTTCTTGCGCGGGCAGCCCTTGCCGGTGCAGGTGACCTTGATCGTCTCGCCACCGGTGAGCCTTGTGACGCGGATCTTGGTGACCTTGAGGACGCCCTTCCTCGCCGAGCGGGTGAGGGTGATCGACGGGCGCGTCGATGCGCTGCCGCCGCCGATCGGCGGGACGCCCTCGGTGGGTGCCGTGAAGGTGCGGTCCTCGCCGTAGGCGGTGCCCTCGGCGGTCACGGCGACGGCGCGGTAGTGGTAGGTGGTGCCGAGCGAGAGGCCGGTGAGGTCGGCGCGCAGCGCGACATCGGCGATGCCGCTTGCAGCGGGCACGCCCGGGAAGCCGATCGGGACGGCGAGCGCGGTCGAGCCGTAGGCGGTGGTCGTCCCGTACTGGACCGTGACGACGGCGAGGTTGCCGCCTGGGTTCACGACCAGATCGGCCTTCTCCGAGCTGCCGTTGTTCTCCGCGACGCCGCCGGTCGCAGCGCGCGGCGGCCGCGAGGTAAAGCGCATCAGGCGCGCATCGTTGAGATCCGTGAAGAGCACGGTGCCGTCGGGGCCCGGCACCGCGCGCCACGGGGCGGCGCCGGCGAGCGGCGTGATCGCGGGCACGAGCGAACCGTCGGATGGGAGCCGGCGCAGCGACGGCGTCCCGCCGCCGACCGCGTCGCGGCGATGTAGAGCGAGCCGCCGACGCTCGTGACGCCAGCAGGCGAGGGGAGCTGCGAAGCAAAGGTCTGCATCATCGTGCCGCTGGCAGCGTCGGGCGCGACGCGAGCGGCGCTTCCGGTGCCCCAGAGCGACACCACGATCTGGCCGTCGGGGGCGAGGCCGATGCCCTGCGGCTGCGCCCCGGCAGGCACGTCAAACGACGCCGTGACCGTGAGCGCCGCACCGGGCGCCAAGCGGCGAACCCTGTCGCCGCCGAAGTCGGGCACCCACAACGCGCCACCGCTGGCGAGGAGATCAAACGCCTGGCCGCGATCGTCGACCCAGAGGCCTGCCGCGCCCGACGCCGCGGTGATGGGAAGCAGCGACGACGGGGTGGCCGGCGAGCACGTCGCCCCCGTGCCGTCGTTCGGCAGCGACACGTACACGCTCCCGTCGCCCAGCCCGGCAACCGCGACGGGCCCACACCGGTTCGCGGGGGTGTTCGTAAACGTGACCGAGTCGAGGTTCGCGGGGTCGAAGGCGGCGACCTTCTTCAGCGACGTGACCGTCGCCCAGACCTTGCCGTCGGCGACCGCGATGCCGCTCGCGGCTCCGCCGAGATCCGCCGACGTGGTGACCGTGCCGTCGGGGGCGACCTTCGCGACCTGACGCGTGGCGGTCAGCGTCACGAAGACCGAGCCGTCGGGGCCGGCAGCGATATGCGACGCCGCGTCGGGCAGCCTGATCGAGTCGAGTGTGCCAATGCCGACCGCCGCCGCGGTCGCCGGGAGCGCGAGCGCCGCCGTCAACGCTCCAAGAACCAGCAGTCTGCCTCGCATGGCGGGAGCGTACCCGCGGCCGCGGTGCCCGGCCAACGAGGCTGCCGACCCGCCTCCGCTGCGGCAACCGCCAGACCGCGGGCGCGCCAGGCCTGGTCTGATTTTCGGATTGTTCAGCATTGGCGGTCGCATCGCCGGTGCAGATCCGTAACCTGGGCGCATGACGCTGGCCGCCCTGCCGGACGGGAACCCCGGCGCCCCCGCCCCGGATCTCTCCGACGACACCCTCGCGGCTGAGCTCGACGCCATCGCTGCCGCGGTCCGCGCCGAGCTGGGTGCCAGCGACCGCGCCTACATCGTCGGCGTCATCACGATGCAGCGCCGCCTCGAGCTGGCCGCGCGGATCGTGCTGCTCGGCGCGCGGTACCAGCCGGCGGCGATCGTCGGCGGCGGCCTGCTCACGATCGCGAAGGTGATCGAGAACATGGAGATCGGCCACAACGTGATGCACGGCCAGTGGGACTGGATGCGCGACCCGGAGATCCACTCGACCACGTGGGAATGGGACCAGGTCTCGACCGCGGCCTCATGGAGGCACGCGCACAACTACCAGCACCACACCTACACGAACGTCCTCGGGCGCGACCGCGACCTGGGCTACTCGGCGTTCCGCGTGGAGCCCGAGCAGCCGTGGAGCCCGGTGTACCTCGTGCAGCCGGTGTACTTCTTCGCGATGGGCGCCGTGTTCGAGTGGGCGATCGCCCTCTACGACATGGAGCTCGACGCGGTACGGCGCGGCGAAAAGAGCAGCGAGCGTGCACGCGGCGAGATCAAGGCGCTCGCCCGGAAAGCGGGCCGCCAGGCGCTCAAGGACTACGTCGCGTTCCCCGCGCTCGCCGGGCGCCGCGGCGCCCGCACCGCGCTGCTCGCCCCCGCCCCGGCCAACGTGGCCCGCCACCGCTGGGTGCAGACGATCGTCTTCTGCGGCCACATCCCGGAGGGCGCCGAGACGTTCACCGAGGCGCAGTACGAGGGCGAGAGCCGCGGCGGCTGGTACCGCCGCCAGCTCGCCGGCTCCTGCAACCTCGAAGGCAGCAAGCTCTTCCACCTGCTCACCGGCAACCTCTCGTTCCAGATCGAGCACCACCTCTTCCCCGACCTGCCGAGCAGCCGCTACGCCGAGATCGCGCCGCAGGTGCGTGCCGTGTGCGAACGCCACGGCCTCGCCTACAACTCGGGCCGCCTGGGCCGCCAGTACGGCTCGGTGCTCAAGCAGATCCTGCGGCTCGCGCTGCCGGGCGGCAAGTAAGCGTTCTCAGCGCGCCGGCCGGCCGTGGGAGGATCGCCCCGATGCTTCGCGCCGCCGCCCTTGTCCTGGTCACCGCTGCCCTCGGTGTGGCCGTCGCCGGCTGCGGCGACGAACCCACGCCCGTGACGCAGCAGGCGCTCGACGGGCAGACGTTTGCGTCGGCGAGCGTCGAGGGCTACACGCTTGCGCCGAAGACGCAGCTCAGGCTCGACTTCGAGGGCGGACGGCTGGCTGCGAACGCGGGCTGCAACACGATTGCGGGGCCGTACACCGTCGTGAAGAACGTGCTCAAACAAGGGCAGCAGGCGCAGACGCAGATGGCGTGCGGCGATCGGGTCGACGCGCAGGAGCGGTGGTTCGCCGGGTTCCTCTCGACGGGCGCGAAAGCGACGCTGCTCGAGCACACGCTCACGCTCCAAGGCCGTGGGGTGAAGATCGTGTTCACCCAGGCGAGGGCGTCGAAGCTCCCCGCGGTCGTCGGAACCAAGTGGACGCTGATCGAGGCCGAGCCTCGCGGCGCCGCCGCGATCCCCGTGCCCGCCGCGAAGGCGCCGACGCTCGAGCTCAACGACCGCGGCGAAGCCAGACTGTTCGGCGGCTGCAACGGCGGCGGCGGCGAAGCGACCTTCGCCGACGGCTTCGTCACCTTCGGGCCGATCCTGACGACGCAGATGGCCTGCGAACCGAGCGTCATGACGCTCGAGCGGTTCTTCCTGAAGGTGCTCGCCGGCAAGGTCGCCGCGGGATTCTCAGGCGAGGGCGAGCTGTCGCTGGCCAAGGACGGCGACCGGCTCCTCTTCCGCGCGAAGTAGCCGGTCAGGGCAGGCGGCCCTGAGGCGCCCGCGGAGCGGGTACGGTCGCGCTATGCCGACCGAGCCTGCTGCCGCCGTGCCGATGTCTGCGGAGCCGCTGCCGGTGATCCGGCTCGGCGAGCACCGCGTCGTGAACCCCGCGCCGGGCGAGCCGCCGTTCCTCTCGGCCGCGTCGGGCACGGCGTGGTCGGGCGACCGGCTCTACTCCGTCGGCGACGACCAGGCCAGCGTGGCGGAGTTCACGCTCGACCCCGTCGCCGTCCTCGAGGCGCTGCGCCGCGGCGCTGACGCCGAGCTGCTGCAGCCGGGGCGCTCCGAGCGGATCATCCCCGACGTGCTGCCGCTCGATCGCAAGCAGCGAGCCTCGGCGAAGGCCGACTTCGAGGCGCTCACCCTGGTGCTGCCGGAGCACATCGAGGCGCTGGCGCACCCGGCCCGCGACGAGATCCTGCGCCGCTTCCCCAACGGCCTGCTGATGCTCGCTGGCTCGGGCGGCATGAGCTGGAGCGGCTTCCGGCGCTCGACCTGCGTCGTGTACTCGCTCGACGCCCACGGCAAGATCTCCGGCCTGCCGGCGAAGGTCTCGTTGGAAGCGCTGCACGAGTCGCTCCAAGACTGCGACGCGGTCACCGGCAACCTGAACATCGAAGGGATGGCGGTCTACGGCTCGCGTTTGGTGCTCGCGCAGCGCGGCAACTCGATCGACCCAGACGGCCAGCCGGCGGCGAACCTGCTGATCCATCTCGACCTCGGCGAGGTCCTGGAGTCGATCTACACCGATTTGTCGGTCGGCGGGCTCGAGCTCGAAGGCACCGCCCGCTACGAGCTGGGCCACCTGCCGATCGAGCATGACGGCGAACGGTTCGACGTGAAGATCGACTTCACCGACCTCGACGCCGTGACCGGCGACCCCGAGGGGCGGCTCGTGTTCACCGCTGCTGGCGAAGGCCCCGACGGCTCGCCGGTGGCGAACGTGATCGCCGGCTCAGCCGTCGGCGTGATTGCGGCCGACGGCACGCTGCTGTCGATCACGCCGCTCGCCGACCGCTCGATCAAGCTCGAGGGGATCGACGGCCGCTACAACCCCACGCTCGGCTCGATCGACCTGCTGCTCGTCTCCGATGCCGACGACCCCGACGTGCCCGCGCCGCTCTTCGCCGCGCGCCTCACGACCTAAGACCCGTACCGCGTCAGCAGGCCCCGGCTGACATGCTTTCCGGCGCATGGCCAACGACGCACCCAAGCTCGATCCGCCGATCAAGGCCGTGATCGAGGCCACCAACCGCGGCGACCACCGCGGCTTCGTCGACGCGTTTGCCAAAAGCGGCGCCGTCAACGACTGGGGCCAGGTCCACACGGGCCGCGGCGAGATCGCCAAGTGGGACAAGGCCGAGAACACCGGCGCGAAGGTCAAGCTGCGGGTGACGGGCGTCAGCCGGATCGCCGGCGAGATCCTCGTCCTGCTCGAGATCACGCCCGCCGAGGGCGACTCCAGCTCAGGCACATGGTCGTTCCGCCTGGCCGGCGGCAAGGTCGCCAGCCTCGAAATCGGCTGAGCCGCCTCGCGGGTGCAAGCACCCGAATCCCCCGGCGAGCACCGCCCGGAGCAGGGTTCGCGGCGATCGCGCGGTAACTAGCGACGATGTCGGACCCGACCCCAACCCCGCGCGAGCCGATCCGCGACGCGCTGACCGCCGGCGGCGTTCGCACCGGCGCGGTGCGGCGCACGGTGGTCCGGGTCGTCGTGACGCTGGTCGGCCTGATCGGGATCTACTCGGTCGTGCCGGTTGCCGGTGCGTCGCGCGCCAACGAGCTCGTGCTGATGCTGTGCGGACTCGTCGCGTTCTTCGTGCTGGTGGCGCGGCAGGTGCGGAAGATCGTCCACGCCGAGTACCCGCGACTGCGCGCGATCGAAGCGCTGCTGCTCGTCGTCCCGACGCTGATCCTGCTCTTTGCCTACACCTACCTGTGTATCTCCGAGGCCGATCCGGCCGGCTTCTCCGAGCCGCTGACGCGCATCGACGCCGCGTACTTCGCGACGACGACGTTCGCGACCGTCGGCTTCGGCGACATCACCGCGCGGACCGAGCCCACGCGGCTGATCGTGACGCTGCAGATGATCGTAGGGCTCGGCGCCGTCGTCGGGCTCGCGCGGCTGATGCTCGGCGCGGCCAACCTCGGGCTGAGCAGCCGCGCCGACAGCGACTCCGCGGAGCGCTAGGGCAGGCGCCAGTCGACCGGCGGCGAGCCCTGCTCCGCCAGCAGCGCGTTGGCCCGGCTGAACGGCCGCGACCCGAAGAACCCGCGGTGCGCCGACAAGGGGCTTGGGTGCGGTGACTCGATGCAGGGCGCCCCGCCGAGCAGCGGCTTGAGGCTGCGCGCGTTGCTGCCCCACAGGATCGCGACGAGCGGCCCGCCGCGCTCGGCGAGTGCGCGGATCGCATGCTCGGTCACGGCCTCCCAGCCCTTGCCATGGTGCGAGTTCGGTTGCCCGGGCGCCACGGTGAGCGAGCGGTTCAGCAGCACGACGCCTTGGTCGGCCCACGGCGAGAGGTCGCCGTTGGCCGGTCCCGGGAGACCGAGATCCTGCATGTACTCGGTGTAGATGTTGGCGAGGCTGCGCGGCACCGGGCGCACGTCGGGCGCGACCGAGAACGAGAGGCCGACGGCGTGCCCAGGCGTGGGGTAGGGGTCCTGCCCCACGATCAGCACGCGGGCGTCGGCGAACGGGCGCTGGAACGCCCGCAGCACGTGGTTGGCTGCCGGCAGGAAGCTTCGGCCGGCCGCCTGCTCGGCCCGGAGGAAGTCGCCCATGGCGTTGATCTGCGGCTCGACCGGCGCGAGCGCCTGCGCCCAGCCGGGGTCGATGATCTCGCTGAGGGGGCGGGCGGCCATCGCGGCGGAGGATGCCAGAGGCGGCGGAGGCGGCCCTCCTAGGCTGGTCGCGTGGCCACCGCCCTGCACACACCGCCGACGCCGCCGGGCGCGCGGCGTCTCCACCGTGCCTGGCTCGTCGCTGCCGTGACGATGGGGGCGCTCGTCGCCGCGGCAGCCTTCCGTTCGTCGACCGGAGCGCTGCTGGAGCCGCTCGAAGACGAGTTCGGCTGGTCGCGCGCGACGACCAGCGGCGCCGTCACGCTGAACCTCGTCATCTATGGCCTGGCAGCCCCGTTCGCGGCAGCGCTGATGGAGCGCTTCGGGATCCGGCGGGTCGTGCCGGCGGCGCTGCTGCTGGTGGCCGCGGGATCAGGCCTCACGCTCGTGATGACGCAGGCGTGGCAGCTGTGGCTGCTTTGGGGGTTCGCCGTCGGCATCGGGACCGGTGCGCTCGCGCTCGTGTTCGGCGCGGTGGTCGCCAACCGGTGGTTCGTCGCACGGCGCGGCCTCGTCGTGGGCGTGTTCTCCGCGGCGAGCTCCACCGGGCAGCTGATCTTCTTGCCCGCGATCGCGCACCTCGCCGCCGGACCGGGGTGGCGGTGGGCGGCGGCGACCGTGACCGTCTTCGCGCTGCTGCTGGCACCGCTCGTGTGGCTGGTCCTGCGCGACGGCCCCGAAGACGTGAACACGGCGCCCTACGGCGCGCCGCCTGGCTGGGTGCCGCCACCTCCACCGCCGCCGGGCACCAGCGCGGCGAAGATCGCGACCGACGCGCTGCACGACGCGTCGAAGACGCGCGTCTTCTGGATCCTCTTCGCCACCTTCTGGGTCTGCGGCTGGTCGACGAACGGCCTGATCGGGACCCACTTCATTCCCGCAGCCCACGACCACGGCATGCCAGCAGAGACCGCGGCTGGCCTGCTCGCGCTGATCGGCGTGTTCGACATCGCGGGCACCGTCGCCAGCGGCTGGCTTACCGATCGCGTCGACAGCCGCTACCTGCTCTTCGCCTACTACCTGCTGCGCGGGCTGTCGCTGCTCGTCGTCTCGTCGCTGCTCGGGCCGGGCGTGGAGCCGAGCCTGTTCCTCTTCATCGTCTTCTACGGCCTGGACTGGGTCGCGACCGTCCCGCCGACCGTCGCGCTCTGCCGCGAGCACTTCGGCGTGGAGAAGGCCGGCGTGGTCTTCGGCTGGGTCTTCGCGAGCCACATGGTCGGGGCCGGCGTCGCGGCGAGCTACGCGGGCGTGATCCGCGAGACGACCGGCGACTACTTCTGGGCCTGGATCACGGCCGGCGGGCTCTGCATCCTCGCGGCCGGCCTGGTCCTGCTGATCCCGAAGATGCGCCGGATCGGCTCCGCCGACATCGGCGAACCGATCACCGACTCGATGTAGCCCGTTCCCGCCAGAGGGCGCGCATCCTTAGGACAGTTCCTGGCCGCTATTCGCGGGAACGTGTCGTCAGACGCCGACACCGGAGATCAGCTCCGGTGAGGCAACGACCCTCCGCAGGAGCACCCCATGGACATTCGCCTCGAACTCGTGATCCTCCCCGTCACCGACGTCGACGCCGCTCGCGCGTTCTACGAGCGCGCCGGGTTCAACACCGACCACGACCACACCGTCAGCGACGAGGTGCGGTTCGTGCAGATGACGCCGCCCGGCTCGTACTGCTCGATCGCGTTCGGCCGCGGGCTCACCGACGCCGAGCCCGGCAGCGTGAAGGGCCTGCAGGTCGTCGTCGACGACATTCAGGAGGCCAAGGCGCACTTCGACGCGGCCGACATCGAGACCGGCGACGTCAAGGAGCTGGCCTGGGGCGACTTCCTGGGCTTTATCGACCCCGACGGCAACACCTGGACGGTCCAGTCGATGGCGCGCATCAAGGGCTGACCCAGGCGCCTACGGCTGCGAGCTGGCCGGCGCGCCGAGGCCGCAGAGCGTGCCCGGGTAGTTGCGCTTGCAGGTAGCCGAGCCCGACTGCAGGAACCGGAACTGCTGACGCCAGTCCTGCCCCTGCACCGTGCCGCAGGCCAGCGCGGCGGCGTTCGTGCCCGGGGCGTTGCTGCCGCCGGCCGCGTCGAGGCAGCGGCCCTGCGTCCCGCCGCGCATGCCGAAGAGCCCGGTGTACCTGCGCGGGACGCCGTTCTTAACCTCGTGGTTGGAGAACCCCCACGAGAGCAGCTGCCGCTTGACGACGCTGCTGCCCAGGCTGCAGCGCTCGACCGACACCCGGGTCGTGACCGAGCCGGTCGGCACGAGGGCCACACACGCGGCGTACATGCGGTTGACGAACTTGCGCGGGTAGCCCGAGTAGCTGCCGCCCGCGCTGCCGCTGAACGGGCAGCCCCAGTTCACGACGCAGTCCGCCACCGTTTCGAAGAAGTCCGCGAGCGGGTGGTTCGAGGTAACTCGTGGTGACGCAGGCCACTCGGGGTAGACCGGTGTCCATTGCTGGCGCGGCTCGCCCGACTTGTAGCGGTCCAAGGTGACCTGCCCGGTCGACGTTGCCGTGAGGAACTGTGCTGGCGACGACGCGGACGCGGGCTGCTGGTCGATCGAGTACCACGTGGTCGTCGTGTTGGCGGCTGACGCGCTGCCGGCCAGGCCGCCGAGGGCGGCCGCGGCCACGCAGGCTGCCAGGAGCGTCTTGCCGCGCAAGCGCCAGCTGCGGCGGGCGAAGCTGGGATCGGTGGCGGTGGGCATGAGCTGGTCCTCGTGGTGATCGCGGGCTGGCGGATCGGGTGAGACCGATCCTGCTCGCGGAGGCCTGTCTGCTCTATGCGCGCCGAGACGCTCGGTGTGTCACGGAGGCGACACGGCGCGAGGTGGGGCGCGGCGAGTCCGGGCCGCCGAGAGGGAGTGGCGGCCCGGACCTGCCAATCGGAGCCGGCGGCGACGGCGCAGTGTCGCCTGGCCTGCCGACCCGAAGCGAAGGGCTAGCTCGGGATGTAGGCGAACGTGTCGGGGTGCGGGCCGGTGCGGCCAGACTCGCCGCGGTCGAGCGACTCGAGCACCTCGATGTCGTGGGCGTCGAGCTCGAAGTCGAACAGCGCGAAGTTCTCGGCGACGCGCGCGGGCGTGACCGACTTGGGGAAGATCACGTGGCCGCGCTGCAGGTGCCAGCGCAGCACCACCTGGGGGACGGTCTTGCCGTGCCGCTCGGCGACGGCGGCGATGGCGCGGTTGTCGACGATGTTGCCCTGTGCCAGCGGCGACCAGGCCTCGGTCACGATGCCGTGCTCCACGCCGTACTGGTGGACGGCGTCGTTGAGCAGCAGCGGATGCAGCTCGATCTGGTTCACCGCTGGGACCACGTCGGCCTCAGCGGCCAGCCGCTGGAGGTGAGCGACCTGGAAGTTCGACACGCCGATCGATCTGGCGCGGCCGTCGGCCTTGAACCGCTCCAGGGTCTTCCAGGTCTGCACGAAGTCGCCGCCGTAGAGCGTCGGCAGCGGCCAGTGGATCAGGAACAGGTCGACGTAGTCGGAGCCGAGGGCGCTCAGGGTGTCTTCGAACGCGCGCTCTGCGGCGTCGGGCTCGTGGAAGCCGTTGTTGAGCTTGCTCGTGATGTAGACGTCGTCGCGGGCGAGCCCGGCGGCGCGTACCCCTTCGCCGACGCCCGCTTCGTTGCCGTACATCTCGGCGGTGTCGATGTGGCGGTAACCCATCTTGAGCGCCTCGGCGACGATCTCGGCCGTCTCCTCGGGCTTGATCTGCCATGTGCCGAACCCGAGCTGCGGAATCGTGGTGCCGTCGTTCAGCGCGATGTCTGGAACCGTCGAAACTTTGCTCATGCGTTCGAGGCTAGGACCTCGAACTGGTCACCGGTGAACAGGCGGCCAGATGCGGCCAGCGACTTGGGCTCTGAAAGCGACCTTCTGGGGCCGTTCTCCGACCCAAGTCGCGGGTACGCCGAGCGACGAGCCGACCAAGGAGGTGGAAAGGCCAAGCGGCACGCGGCTAGGTTGGCGGCAGCGGCGCATCGACCGCAGGAGGGGCAATGAAGATCGGCGTACTGGGGACCGGGACGGTGGGGCAGGCCATCGCGACGCGGCTCTGCGAGCTGCAGCACGAGGTGTGCATCGGCGCGCGCGAGGCCGACAACGAGCGAGCGGCGGCGTGGGCGGCACACCACGGGCCGACGGGGCGCGCCGGTACGTTCGCCGACGCTGCCGCGTTCGGCTCGATCGTGTTCGTCTGCACCGCGGGCCACGGCGCCGTTGCGGCGGTCACCGCCGCGGCCGACCAGCTGGCCGGCAAAGTGCTGATCGACCTGACCAACCCGCTCGACCAGTCGGGCGACGGGCTGAAGCTGTTCGTCGGCAACGACGACAGCCTTGGCGAGTCGATTCAGCGGGCAGTGCCGCAGGCACGCGTCGTCAAGACGCTCAACACCGTCAACAACGCCGTGATGGTCGACCCGGCGAGGGTCCCGGGTGACCACGTGATGTTCATCAGCGGTAACGATGCTGCCGCCAAGGCCACGGCGAGCCTGCTGCTCGAGCAGTTCGGGTGGAAGCCCGCGTCGGTGATCGACCTCGGCGACCTGTCTGGCGCTCGCGCGCAGGAGGCGTACCTGCTGCTCTGGGTGCGGCTGATGAAGCCGCTCGGCGGCGTGAACTTCAACGTCGCGATCCGTCAGGGCGACTAGCGCGGCGCCGAAGCGATCGAGGCGCCGACGGCGCACACGGTTGGCAAACGCGCAAAGCTGTCGCTCGTGTCCCATCGACTTCTGCTCCCATTCCTCGCGGCAGCGGCGCTGACGGTCAGCGGCTGCGGCTCCGACGACGAAGCGACGCCCGACGCGCCGCAGAGCGCTGCGGCCTCGACGCCGGCGCCGGTCGAGACGCAAGACACCGAGGATGGCGGCCTGACGCCCGGCAGCGACTCCCCGGTGCCTGACGACGCGCCGGCGGCTGACCCTTCGGCCGCGATCACGTTGAGCGGCAAGATCAAGATCAAGGCGAAGGACATGACGTTCTCTCCGGCGTCGATCACGACGAAGAAGGGCCCGCTCAAGATCACCCTGGTCAACAACGGCTCGATGCCGCACGAGCTGGTCGTCTTGCGCACGAGCCAGCTCTCGCCCGACCTCAAGGTGAAGAACAAGAAGGTCAGCGAAAAGAACAGCATCGGCGAGATCTCAGGCGTCGCTCCCGGCAAGGAGAAGACCAAGACGTTCGACCTCAAGCCGGGCCATTACGTGATCGTCTGCAACATCCCGGGCCACTACTCGGCCGGCATGCGCGGCGACATCGTCGTCGACGGCGGCGGCGCGTAACCCGAATCGGCCGGCTGTCTGGCGCGCCGCGCCGGACGGCTCAGCCTCCTCCGCCGCCTCCACAGCCGCCGCCACCTCCGCAGCCGCTGGACTCGCCCCCACCGCTCTCGCCGGGGTTGCCATCTCCGCCGTCC
>JAEZDB010000097.1 GCA_023429855.1 Actinomycetes bacterium | reverse complement strand
GAGCGTCGGCCCGGAGGCCCAGACGCTCCGCGACGCGACGCGCGACGCGGTCCGGCGTGAAGCCGACCTCGGCGTGCAGCAGCGCCGGCTTGCCGTGCGTGACGTAGCGGTCGGGCAGGCCGACGCGCAGCATCGGCGGCGCGGCCTTGCCCGTCAGCTCGAAGTGCTCCCAGACGCCGCTGCCGAAGCCGCCGGCCAGGACGCCCTCTTCGAGCGTGACGAGCAGTTCGTGGTTGGCAGCCAGGTCGTCGAGCAGGGCACCGTCGAGCGGCTTGGCGAAGCGCGCGTCGACGACCGTCGGCCGGATGCCGAGCTGCTCTTCGAGCTCCTTCGCGGTGTCGCGCGCGAGCTGCACGCCGCTCCCGTAGCCGACGAGGGCCACGCGGTCGCCGGACGCGAGCACCTCGCCGCGCCCGATCTCGAGCAGGCGGCCCGTGGTCGGCACGTCGACGCCGGGGCCGTTCCCGCGCGGGTACCGCAGGCCGAACGGGCCGTCGTCGAACGAGACAGCGGTGTGGAGCAGATGCACGAGCTCAGCTTCGTCGCGCGGGGCCGCGAGCACGATGTTGGGCAGCGAGCGCAGGTACGCGATGTCGAACACGCCGTGGTGCGTGGGACCGTCGTCGCCGACGAGGCCCGCGCGGTCCATCGCGAGGACCACCGGCAGCTTCTGGAGGGCCAGGTCGTGGACGATCTGGTCGTATCCGCGCTGCAGGAACGTCGAGTAGATCGCGGCGACCGGCTTGACGCCCTCAAGCGCGAGTCCGGCGGCGAAGAGGAGCGCGTTCTGCTCGGCGATCCCGACGTCGAAGTAGTGGTCCGGGATCTCGCGCTGCAGGATCGACAGGCCGGTACCGGAGTTCATGGCCGCGGTGATGCCGACGATCCGCGGATCACGGCGGACCTCCGTGACCATCGCGTTGCCGAACACCTCGGTGTAGGTCGGCGGAGCAGGGGCGGCGGGCTTTGCAGGCGCGGGTGCGGGCTCGCGCTCGATGATCGAGTTCGGCTTGGCGGCGTGCCACTTCTCCTGGCCTTTCTCACCGCCCTCCTCGGCTGGTGCAAAGCCCTTGCCTTTGACCGTCGCGATGTGGACGACGACCGGGCGGCCGGCCTCAAAGGCCTTGGTGAGCGCGCCGCGCAGCGTCTTGACGTCGTGCCCGTCGATCACGCCCATGTAGGCCCAGTCGAGCTCTTCCCACATCGCGCCGTGGTTGACGAGCGCCTTGAGCGACTCTTTGAGCTGCGGGCCGACCTTCTCGATCGCGGCGCCGATGCCGCCAGGCAGCTCGGTCAGCAGGTGCTCGAGGTCTTCGCGGCGCTTCCAGCCGCCGCGGTGGAGCCGCATGCGGTTGAACGACCGCGAGAGCGCGCCCACGTTGGGCGAGATCGACATGCCGTTGTCGTTGAGGACGACCACGATCGGCGTTCCCAGGCCGCCAGCCTGGTGGATCGACTCGAACGCGACGCCGCCCGTCATGGAGCCGTCGCCGATGACCGCGACGACCTTGCCGGCGTCAAGGTCGCCCTTGAGCCGCATCGCCTCCTTGAGGCCGACGGCGTAGCCGATCGACGTCGACGCGTGCCCCGCGCCCATGATGTCGTGCTCGGACTCCTCGATCGCGCAGAACGGGGTGAGCCCCTCGTACTGGCGGATCGTCGGGAGCTGGTCGCGGCGGCCCGTGAGGATCTTGTGGGGGTAGGACTGGTGGCCGACGTCCCACAGGATCTTGTCGGTCGGCGAGTCCATCAGCGAGTGCAGCGCGACCGTCAGCTCGCAGGTGCCGAGGTTCGCGCCGAAGTGCCCGCCGATCTCGCCGACGGTGTCGATGATGTGCTCGCGGACCTCCTGGGCGACCTGCTGGAGCTGGTCCTCAGACAGCTCGTGCAGGTCCTGAGGGCGGTCGATGGCGTCGAGCAAGCGGGTCACGGCGAACTCCATTCTCGCATCTTGAGCATGAAGGGAATGACAAGTCGCTCCACTTCGCGTTGTGCGGATGCGGGCATGACCGGGATACGGACTGTGGCGGCCGCACGGTTCATTCCCGTCCACGCGGGTCTACGATCGCCGTATGGCCACTGTCGACCCGTTCGCTGCAAGCCCCGCCACGCCGCTGCCTGGCGCGGACCACTTCAGCGATCCGGAGCAGACGCCGATCGCGCTCGCGCCGTGGGTCCTGCACGGCCAAGGCGTGATCGTGGTGCTACGCGACACCGCGCGGGTCCCGGCCCAGCGCGGCGCGTTCGGGCGCTTCTCGCTCGTGATGTTCGTCGACTACACGGCGAGCGAGGTCGGCCCGTATCGCGAGCTGCTCTACATCCCACGGGTCGAGCGCTGGCCCGACGTGATCGGCGGGACGGTCGAAGACATCTGGGTCACGTCGACGGCCAGCGCACTCAACGGCAACGCGAACTGGGGCCTCACCAAGTCAGTCGCCGACATTCGCCGCGAACCTGGCGGCGCCGCAGGCCTCGAGCGCTGGACGGCCGAGGACGACGCCGGGCCGCTCGCCACCTTCAGCCACCGGCCGCGCGGGCCGAAGTTCCCCGTGGCCAAACCCAAGAACGTCGCGAAGCTCGTCCAGCGACGTGACGGCCTGGCGTGGGTCACCCCGGTCTCGCTGCGGGCGTGGACGCGCCTCACGTCGGTCGACAGCCTCTGGCTCGACCCGGAGCGGCTGCTCGACACGGAGCGCCACCGCCCGATCGCCGCCCTGCAGATCACCAGTGGCCGACTCGGGTTCCACGAGGCGACGGTTCGCGCCGTCGCCTGACGCACCCGCCGCGCCCGCTCAGTGCGAGCGCGTGGCGATGTAGTCGGTGATGCGCGCCAGCTCGTCGCCAGCCGGCTCGGCTGTTGCCAGCAGCCGCCGGGCCGTGGCGTGCGACGTGGCCGCCAGCTCGCGGGCGCCGTCGAGGCCGAACTCGCTCACGTAGGTGCGCTTGCCGTGGCGCTCGTCGCTGCCCTGGGGCTTGCCGAGCTGCTCGGCGGTCTCGGTCACGTCGAGGATGTCGTCGACGACCTGGAAGAGCACGCCGAGCTCCTGCGCGAACGCGCTGTAGGCGTCGTGCTGGGCCTCCGGTGCGCCCGTCGCGAGCAACACGCACTCGACCGCCGCGGCGATGAGCTGGCCGGTCTTGAGGGCGTGCAGGCTGCGGAGGCCGTCGATCCCCTCGCCCATCGCGTCCTTGACATCGATGTACTGCCCGCCGACCATGCCGTCGACGCCGGTGGCCTGTGCCAGGCGCGCCGCCGCTTTGAGGATGTGCGCCGGCTCGCCCTGCTGGCGGGTGAGCACGAGCGTGAAGGCCTCCGCGTAGAGCGCATCGCCAGCGAGGATGGCAACGTCTTCCCCAAACGCCTTGTGGCAGGTCGGGCGGCCCCGGCGCAGGTCGTCGTCGTCCATCGCCGGCAGGTCGTCGTGGATCAGCGAGTAGGTGTGGATCAGCTCGGTGCCCAGCGCGATCGGCAGGATCAGGCCCGGCTCGACGCCGATCGCTCGCGCCGTGGCGAGCGAGAGCACGGGGCGTACGCGCTTGCCGCCGGCCAGCACGGAGTAGCGCATCGCGTCGCGCAGCCCGTCGGCCGACGGGTCGTCGCCGTAGGCCAAGCGGCCCAGCTCGCTGTCGACGAGCGTGCGGAGCTCGTCGGGGTACGTGGCGGCTGAGGCAGTCACAGGCGTGGTCACAGCAGGCTCGTCTGCGCGAGGTCGTCGCGCGCGGCGAGCCGAGCGGCGGCTTCGAGCGCGGCGGCAGCGTCGGCGGCGACCGACGCCGCGTCGCTCGCGATCTGCGCGGCTTCGTCGAGCGGGACGCCGTCTTGCTCGAGCCGGTCGACGGCGGCCTCGAGGGCCTCGACGGGCTCGGCTGGAGTGCGGAGCTGCTGGGGGTCGCCGCTCACGAGAGCGTGCCGGCCTTCATGTCGCGCAGGGCGGCCGACAGGATGCCGTTGACGAAGCTCGGAGCCTTGCCGGCAGCGTAGACCTTGGCCAGCTCGACGGCCTCGTCGATCGCGCCCTCGGGGGCGATCGGCGTGTCGCCGATGGCGGCGTCTGGGTGGAGCATCTCAAGCAGCGCGACGCGCAGGACGGCCTTCTCGAGCGGCGCGATGCGGTCAAACGACCACCCCTCGGCGTAGCCGCCGATAATCGCGTCGAGCTCGGGCATCCGATCGACCGTCGCATGAGCGAGGGACCGCGTGAACTGCGTGGCCTTGCGGTCGAGGACGTCGCCAAGGTCGCGGTTCGTGAGGTCGTGTTGGTACACGGCAAAAACCGCGGCGCGGCGCTGCTCTGATCGGCGGCTCATCTGAACGCCAGGGTAACGGCGCGCCGGACCAGGCGCGTCCGCGGCCGACTTGCACATGCGACCGCCCGAGCCGTCACACTCCCTTCGGTGATGCTCCGCCGGCCGTCCCACCCCTCGTGAGTTCCGTCCCCGATGCACCGTCGACGCTGACCAGCGTGCGGTCGAAGCTGACGCCGAAGCACCCACCCAAGTTGGCACGCGACGACCTCTGGCTCGAGGTCATCATCGTCGTCGTCGCCGCGGGCCTGGCTGGCTTTTCGCTGCGCGAGTACATCGCGCCGGACTACCTCGTCGAGATCCTGCCGCCCCTCAAGACGCTCAACGCGGGCGATTGGGAGGCCGCGCTCGCGCAGCTGCCGGGGTATCCGGCCATCGCGCTTCTGCTGCTCATCCCGGGCAAGCTTGCCTCCATCGTGGGGGTCGACGAGGCCAATACCTGGCGGTTTCTGTCGGCGATCGGCATCTCCTCGATCGCGATCGCCACGATCACGGCGCTGCCCTACCTCCGCGCGTCGGAGGCCCGCCGCTGGGCCGCCCGCGTCGGCGTGGCCCTCGCGGTTGGCTCGCCCTGCGCCTACTGGGCGCTGAGGATCGGCCACCCCGAGGAGCTGCTGGCCACGGGGCTGTTGCTGGGTTCGGTGATCGCCGCCGCGCGCGAGCGACCGATCATCGCTGGTGTCCTGCTCGGCCTGGCCTGCGGCAAGGCGTGGCCGGCGGTCGCGGCGCTGCCGGTGATGGGCCTGCTGCTGCCCGACTGGAAGCGCGTGCTCAAGGGCATGGTCGCCGCCGCGATCGCGCTCGCCGCGTTCTACGTGCCGTCGATGATCTGGGCCAGCAACTCCGTCAGCGCGCTGACCGATCTCGGCTTGCACACGATCTTCAACACGGGCCACGTGTTCTGGTGGTTCGGCACGCCGATCCCCGAGTCCGTGGTCGCGACGCAAACGGTGCCTCAGCCGCGCATCGGGCCGGTGTGGTCGGGCGAGCTTTCGCACCCGCTGATCATCGGCGTCGGCACGGCCGTGGGCGGCGTCTGGTGCTGGTCGCTGTATCGCAAGGTGCTGCGCTCTCGGGCCGTCGCGGTCCTTCGCGCCGACGGACGCACACGCTCCAACGCCGAGGTCGCGCAGCTTGCGTCGGCGGCGCTCCTCGTGATGGCCGGCATCCTCTACGCGCGCTGCTACCTCGACACGTGGAACGTCCCCTACTACCTGCTCCCCGGCCTCGTGCTCGGCGCGATGGGCGAGATCCTCGGCGGTCGCCGGCCGATCATCACGCTCGTGGCCACGGGCATCATGTGGAAGTGGTGCACCCCGGGCGACCTGACCGTGCGCTCCGATCCCGACGTCTACACGGCGATGTACCTCGCGTGGACGATCCCGTTCTCGATCGCGCTGATGTACCTCGGCTACCAGGGCATCCACAAGGCGGCCGACATCGCTGAGGCTGATGCCGCGGCTGCGGGGCCTGACCTCACGAAGGACGGCGACGACGGCAACTCGGCAGCGGCCCAAGCGCTGGGCGGGCAACGCCCTGCCGCAGGCTCCGCGGCGCCGCCGAGCGAGTGACGGCGCGGCGCTAGCGCCCGCTGAGTGCGGCGAGGCCCTCGGCGGTGAGACCGTCGAGGGTGTCGATCATGATCCGGCCCGGTGCCCGCTCGACCTGCGCCACGTGCGGAACGGCGATCGTGATGCAGCCGGCGGCTTCGGCGGAGGCGACGCCGGTCGGCGAGTCTTCGATCGCGATGCAGTTCGCCGGGTCGACGCAGAGCTGCTGTGCGGCGAGCAGGTAGGGCTCGGGGTGCGGCTTGCCGTGGGTGACCTGGTCGCCGGTGACGACCGCCGCAAACGTCCCCGGCGGGAGCTGGTCGACCACGGCGCCGGCGAGGCTCGCGTACGACATCGTCACGAGCGCGCAGGGCACGCCGTCAGCCGCGAGCGCGGCGAGCAAGGACTTCGCGCCGGGCTGCCACGGCGTGTGGCGCTGAACACCGGCGATCACGCGGGCGAGCAGCCGCTCCACGATCTCCTCGGGCTCGAGGTCCACCCCGCCACGTTCGCGGATGTAGGCCGCCGCGGTCAGCAAGGCGCTGCCGACCAGCGTGTGGGCGTCCTCGTCGCTCCACGTGCCGCCGAACTCGGCGACAAGGTCGAACTCGGCCTGGATCCAGTACGGCTCGGTGTCGACGAGGGTGCCGTCCATGTCCCAGAGGACCGCGGCCGGCTTGAACACATGCGTCATCGCAGCGCATCCAAGCAGGGTCGGCGCCACGTAGGCTCCGGCGCATGGCGGAGATCGAGATCGTCCGGGCGGATCTGACGCTGCAAGGCGTCGACGCGATCGTGAACGCCGCCAACACCTCGCTGCTCAGCGGTGGCGGCGTCGACGGGGCGATCCACCGCGCTGCGGGGCCGCAGCTACTGGCCGAGTGCCGCACGCTAGGCGGTTGCGCCATCGGCGACGCGAAGGCGACGGGCGGCTATGCGCTTGCGGCGCGCCATGTGATCCACACGGTCGGCCCGGTGTGGACCGGCGGGCTCAGCGGAGAGCCCGAGTTGCTGGCGTCTTGCCACCGCCGCTCGCTCGAGGTCGCGGCCGAGCTTGGTCTGCGGAGCGTCGCGTTCCCGGCAATCTCCACCGGCGTCTACGGCTACCCCGTCGAGCAAGCTGCCATGACGGCGATCGACGCGGTGCTCGACGTGCTGGGTTCCGGCTCCCCCATCGAGCTGATCCGGTTCTGCCTGTTCAGCGACGACGCGCTCGCGGCGTTCACCGCAGCCGTGCCCGCGTCTTGACTCGACGCCAGACGCTCGCAGCGACGCTGCCGATCGTCGTCATCGTCGGCCTCGCGGGGCGGCTCGGCCTCGACGGCGGCGCTGGCGACGTCATCGGCGGCGTGGCCTACACCGCACTGGTCTACGTGCTCATCGCCCTCTGCAAACCCGCGTTGCGGCCGGCCACCGTCGGCGCCGCAGCGTTCGCGTTGTCGTCGGCGGTCGAGCTGCTGCAGCTGGTTGGCGTCGCCAAGGCGTTCGTCGACGCATGGTCGCCGCTCCGGCTCGCCCTCGGCGAGGCGTTCGTCGCCACCGACTTCGTCGCCTACGCCATTGGCGCGGCCGCGGCGGCCGCGCTCCACGCGCGACTATCCAGCCAAGCGCCCTCCCGTCACCGC
>JAEZDB010000016.1 GCA_023429855.1 Actinomycetes bacterium | reverse complement strand
AGCACGACCTCGTCGACGAGTACGGGCTGTTCGTCCACCCGGTGGTGCTGGGCTGCGGGACGCCGTACTTCCCCCCGTCGGTGCGCCGCGATCTGCGGCTCGCCGAGACCCGCGCCTTCGGCTGCGGCGTCACGTACCTCCGCCACGTCGAGGTCGACGCGATCGAGCAGGACGCGCGAGCCACGGCGGCGAACCAGCCCCCGCGCCGCGAGCGCGGGGGCGTGGGTCTCAGCTGCTGTGCTCCCGCTCACGCGGGGATCGTACGGGCCTGGCTAGTTCCCGGCGCCGCCGGCGACGATCTGGCCCTGGCGGTTGACGACCGCGCCGAAGGCCTTGCCGAGCTTGGCGGCCGCCAGGTTCCCGGCACCACCGGCGACGATGTTGCCGGCACCACCAGCCACGATGTTGCCCGCACCACCAGCGACGATATTCCCGGCACCGCCAGCCACGATATTGCCGGCGCCACCGGCCACGATGTTGCCCGCGCCACCGGCGACGATGTTGCCCGCACCCGCGGCGATCACGTTGCCGGCACCACCAGCCACGATGTTGCCGGCACCACCAGCGACGATATTCCCGGCACCGCCCGCGACGATATTGCCGGCGCCGCCGGCCACGATGTTGCCCGCGCCTCCGGCCACGATGCCGTCGGCACCAGCGACCGCCGACGACGCCGGGAACACGCTGAAGTTGGCGGCCGACACGCTCAGCGCGCCGCCGCCCGTGATCTGACGGCCCGACGAGATCGTCGAGGAGACGCTCTCGATCATGATCCGGCTGTCGATCGTGAACGTCACGTCGTTGACCGTGTCGCGGAACGCCGGGAGCCCGTTGCTGATCGGCGTCACCGCCGCCGGGATCTGCAGCGCCGACTGCCCGTCGGTCGCGATCGTGGCGACGAGCTTCTCGGTCGGCGAGGTCTTCACGCTCAGCTCGCCGCTCGGGTTGCCGGCCGCCACGAACGCCACCGTCATGCCCTCTTTGGCCGCCTGGTCCAGGTCGCCCGTCATCATCGGGCCGAGCTTGTCGGCGGCCGCGATCACGCGGTCGAACGTCGGACCGGGGAACGCCACGGCGTAGCGGGCGAGCGGCGCGTCGAGGTCGCGCTTGTTGCTCTGTCGCACGAACGCGCAGAAGAACGCCTCGGCCGCGGCCTGCACTGTCGCGATGTTCGCGTCTTTGGAGCGCGGAATGCTGCCCGTGCACGGCACGAGCGCACCCTGCGCCCGGCGTGCGGTCGGCACCGACAGGGGCTTGGCCTTCGTCGACGAACCGGCGCCCGCGCTGACCTTCACGCCGCTGAGCGTGGCGAAGGAGCCCGTGCGCTTCTTGGCATTCAGCTGCAGCGCGCCGGCAATCGCGTCGCCGTCGCGGTCGGCGAACGACGCGTAGATCTCGTAGCGCTTGCTCTCCGGGATCAGCCCGGTGAGCGTCGCCTCGCCGGCCGCGTCGGTGACGGCGCGGTCGACGAGCTGGCCGTCGGGATCACGAAGCGTGACCTCGGTGCCCGCAGGCACCGGCGCACCGGTGCTCGGCAGACCGACGCGAACCCGCAGGCCGACCTTCGTGTCGGGGTCGACGGTCAGCGTGCCGTCCGACAGTGCAAGGCCGAGGCCCGGCTTGCTCGGATCAGGGCCGAC
The DNA here is from genome assembly GCA_023429855.1 of Actinomycetes bacterium. Classification (GTDB taxonomy): domain Bacteria; phylum Actinomycetota; class Thermoleophilia; order Solirubrobacterales; family Solirubrobacteraceae; genus JAGIBJ01. The sequence continues at coordinate 2,385 of JAEZDB010000016.1, read as the reverse complement.
CGTGAGGATCAGCTCGCTCGGCGGCACGCGCATCGCGACCACGAGGGTGGTCCGACTGGAGCCGTCGATCCGCTGGTCGGAGACCTTGTCGACCTCGGCGTACCGCGTTCCCGGCTTGACCGTGGTGGTGATGGCGTACCGCACGCCGGTCTCGTCGGCGCCCTTGCGGCTGTAGCACTCGAACGTGAGCAGCTCGCGCTTGACCTCTTCGAGCGTCTTGCCGACGAGGTACTTGCCGAGCGTCGTGTCGGCGCCGGCCCGGATCTTCTGGCTGGCTTTGCACTTCTGCTCGGACTCGGGCACCTTGGGCGCGAACACCTGAAGCTCCATCGCAAAGCGGTCACCGGGCACGAACGAGACGGGATCGCCGTCGCGCGGGGTGCTCCCGACGACTTCGCCGAGGACGACCTTCTTCGGATTCGGGGCGTCGTTGGTGCTTGAGGTCGTCTTGATGGTGATGTCGGCGGCGAGCCCTTCAGAGGTGAGGTAGGTGCGCACGTCGTTCACGTCGCAGTAGCCGCGGCTCTTGCAGGGCGCCGCCAGGAACGTGCCGCCGCGGGTGAAGTCCGGCAGGCGCTTGCTCACGAGCCCCGGGCGCGGCAGGACGGCTGCCGGGGCTGGGGCGCTGGCCTCGACAGGCTTGCCGGCGTGCGGGTCCGGCGGAGGCAGCGTCATCGGTTCGCCGCCGCCTGGGGTAGCGGGGTCGTTGTCGGTGATCGTGACCGTGAAGGTGTCGGGCGTGCCGACCTGCACGTCGCCGTCGGGCGAGGTGAGCTTGAAGATCACCGTTTCGTCGCCCTCGTGCTTGGCGTCGTCGGTGATGCCCATCGACACCGAGTACTGGATCGCCGAAGACTCGTAGTCGACGACCTGGCCGTCGAACGCGGCCGTGTAGTCCTCGCCCTTGGTCGCCGTGCCCCCGACGACCTCGAGCTTGAAGCTGCCGGAGCCGGTGGACGGCGTCGCCTCCGTCACGGCGAGGACCTGCGAGCCGTCGCCTTCTCCGCGGCTGGTCGTGGGAAAGGCGAACTGGAGCGTGACGGGGTTGGCGGCACGCTGCTCGGTTTCGCAGTCGACATCGACGACGTCGGGGCCGTCGACCACCGCGTGGTCGGTACCGCCGCCGCACGAGAGGGTGCCGTCGGCGACGCCGTCCTGCGCCTGCAGGGTGTCGGCGCCGCCGTTGCCGAAGAGGTTGTCGATCCCAGCGCCACCGGTGAGCGTGTCGTCGCCGTCGCCACCGCCGACGAAGTCGGGGCCGGGTCCGCCGTCGACATCGACGACGAGGGGCTGCGTGCCCGCGGTGACCTCGAAGCTGTCGGCGCCGTCACCGAGCGTCGCGGCGACCTTCGCCTGCGGCGTGGTTTTGGAGATCAGGCAGTAGACGACGTCGCTGAGGCCGCTGTCTTCTGCGCACCAGTTCGCCGTGATCGGGTCCGGGCTGGCCGGCCGGTTGACTGGGCTAAGGCTCGTGATGAGCCGCCGCACCTCGACGACGTCGAAGGCCGACCAGTTCGACGTCGCGAAGTCGCTCGCGAGCCCTGGGCGGCGGAAGACCGACAGCTCGTCGGCCTGGCCATCGGCGGTGACTGTGATCTGCACGGCGTCGCCGGGGGCGGCGGTGGGGTCCTTGTCGACGGTGACCAGCGCGGCGGCGCTCGCGACGCCAGGTGCCGTAAGCGCGGCAATGAGCAGCAGCCAAGCGGCGAGGATCGCCCTGCGAAGGGCCCGAAAATGCGGCATGAGACGGGGAACTCCAGCTGGTCCGACCGGGGATGACCGCGCTACCGTAGCGCTGACGCGCCCGCCAAGTGTGACAGAAACCTGTCAACTGGCCGGACGTTGCGCACGGCCGCGCCACAGGGCGCTAATCGGGAGTAGCGTCCCCCGTTCGCGTTGCGTAGACGCTCGGCGAGTGGCAAGCTGCCAGGTCGTATGCGCGGCTCTCGGTTCCCCTCCTCTCGACACTGGCTCGCTGGGCCGCCGCTGGCGGCGCTGCTGGTTGCCGGCCTGGCCAGCGCGGCGCCGGCCGCAGCGCAGGACGCCGACCCAGCCGTGATCGAGGCCTGCGTGAAGCGCTCCAACGGTGCCGTGCGCATCGTGAAGAGCGGCACCCGCTGCGCGAAACGCGAGCGGCCCGTCGAATGGAACGTCGAAGGCCGCGACGGGTCTGACGGCGCAGACGGCGCACCCGGACCCCGCGGAGCGACCGGTCCCGCTGGCGCTCAGGGTCCTGCCGGTCCCGCTGGCCCGATCGGCGACCTCGGTCCGGTCGGCCCTGCCGGGCCAGCTGGCCCTGCTGGTGCCACGGGCCCCGCCGGGGCGACTGGTCCTGCCGGGGCGACCGGACCGCAAGGTCCGCAGGGCGCCACCGGTCCGCAGGGG
>JAEZDB010000419.1 GCA_023429855.1 Actinomycetes bacterium | reverse complement strand
GATCGCGCTCGTCCACCGCGCGGCGGGCGCGCGGGCGACCAGCGCGATCGCGACGAGCGCCGCGATCAAGATCGACGTGAGGTCGCGGACGGGCGCCGCGATCACGGCGGCCTGGACCTGCGTGGCGGCTGCGCCGTCGAAGAGCACTTGGCTGAGGGGGTCGAAGGTCATCGGCTCATCCACCTCGCAGGAACGCCCACACCTGCCGCACGAACTCGCGTGCGTCGGGGTCGCGCAGCGAGCTGGCGCCCAGGCCTTGGATGCCGCTGCGGATCACCGCACCGCGGCCGAACTTCACCGCCACCAGCACGGGCTGGCCGCCGCCGGGGGTTGTCGCCTCGGCGAGCTTGTCGGAGCCGGTCGGCAGACGCAGTACCGGCTCGACCATCAGCGGGCCGTCGAAGCTGCCGTCGGTGCCCTTGAGCAGGCCCGACTTCGCCGACGCCTGCACCACCGACGAGACCTGCTGCAGCGGCCCGAGCTCGAACCCGAACGGGTCGACGGCGGTCGGCTGCGTGGGCCGCCGCGCGACGGTCGGTCCGACGACGACCGAGCGCCGCAGCGAGTCGGGCTCCGTCACCCAGAGACGCCCGCCGCGGCGGACCCACGTGACGAGCTGCTGCTGGAGCTGGCGGTCCATGTACTTGGCGGTGCCGGCGAGCACCACGCCGCTGTGGTCCTTCAGCGCCGACCCCTGGTTGCGCGCGAGCGCGAGGTCGGTGGTGAGGTCGTAGCGGCGCTCCTTGCGGTCGAGCGCGACGAGCAGCGGCGCGATGTGCTCGCTCATGTCGTCGGCGAGCTGCGGGTCGACGGGCACGCGCGCCGTCTGCACGGAGACGCCGCGGTCGAGCGTGTCGGGGGCGCCGTCGCCGTCGTCGTCGACCTGCATCGCACCGACCAGCGACGTCTGCGGCACGACGACCAGGATCTTCTGCGCCTTGCTGCCCTGCGTGAGGACGGTCGCCTGAGTGACGCGGTCCTTCGTGCGCAGCTCGAGCACGTGCAGGCCGCTGGGCCCGTTTGGCACCTTGGGACGCAGCAGCGGGCGGCGACTCTTGCCCCGCGACCGCGGCCGCGACTCGCCCACGCGCCGCAGGCTCCAGCGGTACTGCTTGCCGGCCGAGATCACGCCGACCTCGGCGCGTTCGCCGGCCGCGATCGCGGCCTGCGGCGACTGCGCCGCGAGGTAGCGGACGGTGATGCCGCCGCGGCCCTTGAGCTCTTCGCCGAAGGGCGCGATCGGTTCGGCGCTGCCCGTCGACCAGCCTTCGTTGCCGACCAGGTCCTTCGCGCTCACGGCTACGACGTACGTGCCGGGCGAGACGCGGCGCCCCTGCGCCGTGGTCCCGTCCCACTCCCACTTGCCGGAGTCGTCGGTGATCGGCACCTCGAGCACGGGGCGCGGTCGCACGAGGTCGGTCCGGAACACGGTGATCTTGCGTGAGCGGCCGATCGCGCGGTACCGGACGACAGCCGGTTTGCCGTCGGCGCGCGGCAGCAACTCAGGTCGCGGGCGGTCGCCGGACTTCTCCGGGCCGATCGAGAGGAGCTTGGGGCGCGGCGGCGTGGTGTCCTTCTCGAAGGTGAAGGGCAGTTGGACAGCGCGCCCGGCTTCCTCCAGGACGACCTGGACGCGGTAGCGCCCGTCGGGGACCAGACGGCCTGCGTCGTCGGCGCCGTCCCAGCGGCCGCGGACCGTCGTGCCCCAGCGGACCGGGACCTTCTTGTCGAGGGTCCGGATCGGCTCCCCAGCGAGCGTCGTGACCAGCATCGTGGCCTTGTCTTGCCGGACGCGCAGCCGGAACGAGAACCGGGCGTTCTGCGCTGGCCCGGCGACCTTGGGCGAGAACAGCTGAATCGCGTGCTCCTCGTAAACGAGCGTCGGCGCGCGCTTGAGGCGCTGCGCCAGCGCGAACGAGCCGGCGGTCGCAAGGATCACGACGACGAACGCCACCCAGGCGACCGTCACGCCCGGCAGGTCGGCGAGCACGTCGCGGGCCGGCCGGCGATCGCGGCCGTCGGCACCACCGTCGGAGCGCCGGCTCACAGCGCGACCGCTTCGCCGTTGAAGGCCACGCCAGGCTCGTGCACGAGGTGCCCAGACGCCCGCAGCGCCGCGCGAATCACGCCGCCGTGGCAGACGCACAGGACCGTCGGCGCAAGCGCCCGCGCCTCAGCGACGACCCGTTGGACGCGTGCAGTCACGTCGGCCAGGGTTTCACCCTCGGGGAAAGAATGCGCAGGATCCCCTTCGACCCACCCTTGGAACGCCACCGGATCGGTCTGCTGCACCTCGGCGTAGGTGCGTCCGGCCCACGCGCCGATGTCGCTCTCCTTGAGCCGCTCGTCGAACCGGATCGGCAGCCCTAGCCGGGCCGCGACGATCTCGGCGGTCTCCTGGGCGCGGGCATACGGGCTCGCCCAGATCTCGTTGACCGGCGCAATCGGGCCGGTCACCCCAGCGTGGCCGACGCGCACTGCGGCGCCAGCCGCCAGGTCGTCGCCGGCCGCCGCGAGGCGCTCGGCCAGCGCGTGCGCCTGCTCGCGGCCCCGCGCGTTGAGCGGCGGGTTGCGGACGCCTTGGAACCGGCCCGCCGCGTTGTCGTCGGTCTCACCGTGGCGGGCGAGCACCACCACCGGCCCGAAGACGGCAGGCGGAGTGCTCACTCGGCGCTGGTGGTGCCGCTCGTCGAGTCGAGGTCGGTACCGGTGAGGACGACGACGTCGGCCGTCGGCCCGGCCGCCACGCTCACGTCGCTGTCGATCGCCACGACGGCGCTCTCGGTCAGGCCCAGGTCCTTGGCGACCGCGATCGCGGCTGGCTTCTGACCGGGACGGAACTTGATGCTCGTGTCGCTGACCGTCTGCGCACCGGCGAAGGTGATGGGCGGGTCGGCGCCGTAGCCACCGCTCTTGAGCTTGTCGGTGACGCGCTGCGCCAGGCCCGACACGGTCGTGCCGTTGAGCACGCGCACGGTCACGGTGCTCGGGTCGATCGCCTCTTCTGCGGGCGTCGAAGGCTTCTCCGAGGCTTCGTCGGAGCCGTCCTGGGTAACGGGCGGTGAGTCGTCGGCGGTCTTGGGGTCGTCGCCGCCGTTGAACAGCAAGAAGAACGCCAGCACGATGCCGGCGACGAGGGCGGCCACGCCGACGCCGAACAGCGTGCGGCTCCCGCCGCGCGGCTCCTCGCCGGGTTCGAGATCAAACTGGTCCTCGCCGTAGCGCACGTGGGACGGGATGCCCGCCGCGACGGGATCCTGCTCAGGCAGCGCGTCGGCAGCCTGCGTCTCCTGGTTCAGGAACTCGGAGACGACCGCCGGGGCGTCGGGATCTGGCGTGCCAGGCGGCGGGACGGAGCCCTCGGCTACGTCGGCGCCGCCGGCGGGCGTGAGGGGGGCAAACTTGGGCGCGTCGGCGGCGCCAGGCGCGGCGGCACCCTCGGCGGGCAC
>JAEZDB010000414.1 GCA_023429855.1 Actinomycetes bacterium | reverse complement strand
TCGTTCTGGGGCTGGTTGGTGGGCCCCTCAGCTGGCTACGGCGACTTGGCCCCAGAACGACGTCGGCGCACCTGCGGACGCCCGTCGCCGAGGCCGCTGCGAATCGGGACAGTCGCGCTCGCTTCACGCTTCTCGGTCGCTCCGCTCGGCGTTCCCTTCGGGTGTCCTCTCTGCTGAGTGCTGTCGTTGGCGGGTGTGGTTAGGCGTCCGCGGGGCTTACGCGTTTGGGGGCCGCGGTCGATGACTTGGGCATGTCGGTCGGCGTGATTCGGTTGGTGGGGCTTGGCGTGGCGCTCGTGCTGGTTGCGCTGGCCTGGGTGGTGTCGCGTCCTCAGGAGCTGACGGCGGCCGAGCAGGACCGGGCCGATGCGGCGATAGCTGACCTGCAAGACCGCAAGGCAGGGGAGAAGGGCGCGCTGCCGCAAGCGATTCCGATCTCGCGGCGCGAGGTCGTGGTGTGCCTCAAGGGCGCGGGCTTCTCGGTGCACTCCGGTGAGCCGCGCGAAGTGCTCGTCGTTGCAGGGCGCGGGCTGCCTGAGACGCTCGTGCGGGTGATTGGCGAGGGCGCGCCCGCAGCCGTCCCGCGCGACGACGTGACGTGGTCGGCTACGGCGCAAGCGATCTTCAAGATGCCGCGCTACGAAAACCCGACGGTGCGGCGGGCGTTCTTCAACTGCGTAGACCCGCGCCTTCCGGCGGGCTGAACTCCAGCGGCGTCGCACGGCCGCGGCGGGCCGCCCGGAGGCTGTCGGCGCTGAACACGATCAATGCGATCCACACGAGGCCAAAACCGATCCAGCGCTCAAGCGGCATGTGCTCGTCGAGCAAGAACACGCCGCAAAGCAGCTGCAGCACGGGCGTGATGTATTGCAACAGGCCCATCGTCGAGAGCGGCACGCGCCGCGCGGCGGCGGCAAAGAACAGCAGCGGCGCCGCCGTCACGGCGCCAGCCGACATCAGGAGCAACGCCTGCCACGGAGCATCGACGCCGAACGTGCCATTGCCGGTCGCCGTCAGGACCAGCACCCCGAGCAGCGCGAACGGCGCCAGCACCAGCGTCTCCGTCGCGAGGCCGGGGATGGCCCCAACCGTGACTCCCGCGCGGTTCTTGATCAACCCGTAGAGCCCGAACGACCCTGCCAGGCTCAGCGCGATGTAGGGCAGGCGGCCGTAGGCGACCGTCAACACGACGACGGCGATCCCGCCGATCCCCACGGCCACCCATTGCAGCCGCCGCAGCCGCTCGCCGAGGATCACCACGCCAAGCGCAACGGTGACCAGCGGGTTGATGAAGTACCCCAGCGACGCCTCGACGACCTGCCCGGAGTTGACGGCGTAGACGTAGATGCCCCAGTTCAGCGCCAACGCCGTCGCTGCGACGCCGAGCGCCGCCACCTGACGGCGCTGCCGCAGCACGGTGCGGAAGTCGGCGAACGCGCGCGTCGCTGCGAGCAGCGCCAGACACACCAGCAGCGACCACAGCACGCGGTGCAGCACGATCTCGACGGCACCAGACCGGTCGAGCTCGCGGAAGTACAGCGGGAACGCACCCCACAGCACGAACGCGCACACGCCGTAGGCGGTGCCGCGTGACGCCTCCGTGCCCATCGCCTCCGACGCTAGTGCTTCGCCGGTGGCGCCCAGCGTGTCTTCGCCGGTGCAGGCCCAGCGGCCGCTAGAGCACCGGGAGCTGCACGTCGCAGGTCGGGCGGGCGGAGCGGGGGAGACCGAGCGCCTGCTTCACGAACCACAGGGTGCGGGCGGAGTACACGATCGAGATGTGGTCGGCCATATTCGACAGGCAGCCCGACTGCAGCGTGATGTTGTGGACCTCGGCGCCGGCGCGGTTGTCGGAGATGTGGGTGTTGCGCCAGGGCGCGACGATCCAGTCGTAGCGGGTCGCGATGGCGGTGTAGACGACGCCCGGCTGCGTCATCCCGCCCGCATCCAGGTCGCGCAGGAACGGCGACCCCTGGGTCTGGTCGGCGGCCGCTTGGCCGATGATCGGCGCAGCCGCCGTGGCGCGCTGCATACCCTTGGCGTAGTTGCGCGTGCCGATCGTGCCGACGCCGTGGTGGCTGCCCGCGATCGAGACGAGCGCGTGGACCTTGTTCTTCGAAGGGTCTGCCGGGTTCGCGCCGCCCCAGTACTTGAGGTAGGCGCGCGGCATCATGCCGCCCTGGCTGTGGCCGACGAGGTCGACCTGCGTGGCCCCCGTCGCGGCCAGCACACGGTCGACGTAGACGCCGAGCTGCCGGCCGGACTCCTTGATCGGTCCGGTGGCGTTGATGCCGAGGGCGGGGTTCGAGCCGCCGTAGTTCAGCGCGAAGACGCAGAGCCCCGCTGCCTTGAGCTTCGGCGAGAGGTACGCCCAGTCGTTGTAGGCGTTGGCCCAGGTGCCGTGGACGAGGATCACGGGCCGCGGGTGCGCGGCCGACGGCTTGCACGACCAGTCGTTGGCGCCCGCCGGGTCGACGCTGTTGCCGCCGTTCGCAAGGGCGTAGGCCCCGGCGATGAAGATGCTCGTCTGCGGCGGGCCCTGCTTCGCGGTCGCCAAGCCGGCAGAGCAGAGGGAGACAGCGGCCGCGGTGGCGACGACGGCGGCGCCGCGGACGGCGGTCGAGAATCGAGACATGACGGCCTCCAGCAGCCGGCGGGCGGGCCGTGCGTGCGTCGGGAAGCGCAGCGATGGACCGGAAATGGGACCGCCTCAGGGTACGCCCGCCAGCGCGAACTCGTCAACCACGGGGACCGCCCGGCTGAGCGAAGTCGAGTGATCTAGGCTGCGGAGCCGTGGACGACGTCGCCGAACCCGGACCTTCGTCTCAGGTCCCCACGCCGTACGAGGAGTGGCACGCCACCCCGCGCGACCTCCGCGTCCCGACCGACCCCGCCAAACCATGGCTCCCGCCGCCACGGCCGGCCCCGCCGAGCGGCTGGACGACGAAGCTGCTCGTCGAATACGACGGCACCGACTTCGTCGGCTGGGCCAAACAGCCGGGCAAGCGCTCGATCGAGGCGGAGTTCGAACGCGTCCTCGGGCAGATTCTGCCGGAGTGCCCGCGGATCATCGTCGGCGGCCGGACCGACACCGGCGTCCATGCGGCAGGGCAGGTCGTCGCCTACGACGCCGAGGCGCTGGCCCCCTACAACCTCAACGCGCTGCTTCCCCGCGACATCGCCGTTCTGCGCAGCGAGCCCGCCCGCCCCGGCTTCGACCCGAGAAACGAGGCGATCTCGCGCACCTACCGCTTCCGGGTGCTCCACCGCCGCGAGCGCTCGGTTCACCTGCGCCGCACCACGCTGCACTGGGGGCGGCCGCTCGACCTGCCTGCGCTCGACGCGTGCGCGGCGGCGCTCGTCGGCAACCACGACTTTCGGGCGTTCACGCCCACCGAAACCCTGCACTCGTGGTTTCGCCGCACCGTCGACTCGGCCCGCTGGTACTACGAGGACGGCGTCCGTGAGCCCGGCGACGGCAATCCCATCTCGCCGGACTCCGGCCGATCGCCGATCCTGGTCTTCGAGATCACCGCCGACTCGTTCCTGCGCCACATGAACCGCTCGCTGATGGGCACGATGCTCGACGTCGGCCTCGGCATGCGGTCGGTCGAGGAGTTCACCGCGCTGCTGGCCGGCGCGCCACGCGAGCAGGCTGGTTGGACGGCGCCGCCGCTCGGGCTCTCCCTCGAGTCGATCCAGTTTCACGACGACCGACCGCGCAGGCTGCGCCGGGCGGGAGGCCGTCTCTGAGGCCGCACGGAGGCAAACGGCCTTCCGCTCAGTGCTGCAGCGGCTTGAAGCGGCGCAGCCGCAGCGCGTTCGTGACGACCGAGACGCTCGAGAGCGCCATCGCCGCGCCAGCGATCAGCGGGTTGAGCAGACCGGCCGCCGCGAGCGGGATCGCGGCCACGTTGTAGCCGAACGCCCAACCCAGATTCTGCTTGATGATCCGCAGCGTGCTGCGCGAGAGGCGGATGGCGTCGGCGGCCGCGCGAAGATCACCGGAGACGAGGGTCAGGTCGGACGCTTCGATCGCGACATCGGTGCCGGTGCCGATTGCCAGGCCGAGATCGGCCTGCGCGAGCGCGGGCGCGTCGTTGACGCCGTCGCCGACCATCGCGACGACCTTGCCCTCTGCCTGAAGCCGGCGGATCACCTCGGCCTTCTCGGCGGGCAGAACCTCGGCGATCACTTCGGCGATGCCGACGGCGCTCGCGACGGTCTGCGCGGTCGCGCGGTTGTCGCCGGTGAGCAGCACGGGCGTGAGGCCGAGCCCCTTGAGCGAGACGATCGCCTCCGCTGAGGTGGGCTTGACCGTGTCGGCGACGGCGATCATGCCGCGGACGGCGCCATCCCAGGCCACGAGCACGGCCGTGGACCCGTCGAGTTCGGCGGCGCGCTGGGCAGCCTCGACGGCGCTCGGAACGGCCAGGCTCCACTGCTCCATCAGGCGCGGGCGCCCGATTTGCACCGCGCGGCCCTCAACGCTCCCCTGCACGCCCAGGCCCTCGACGTTGGCGAACCCCTCGACCGGCGGCAGCGGCTGGCCCGACGCCCGAGCAGCCCGCGCCACGGCTTGAGCCACGGGATGCTCGGAGGCGTCCTCCAACGCGCCGGCCACCGCCAGCAGCTCATCGGGGTCCTGTCCGTCGGCGGCGACCAGCCGGTGCAGCGACATCACTCCGCTGGTGACCGTTCCAGTCTTGTCGAGCACGATCGTGTCGACGCCGCGGGTCGACTCGAGGATCTCGGGGCCCTTGATCAGCAGTCCGAGCTGGGCGCCGCGCCCCGTCCCCACAAGCAGGGCCGTCGGCGTGGCTAGCCCCAGTGCGCAGGGGCAGGCGATGATCAGCACGGCCACCGCCGCCGTGAAGGCGAAGGTCGTGTCGGTCCCCGCGCCGAGCCAGAAGCCGAGGGTGGCGACGGCCAGACCGATCACGGCGGGCACGAAGACGCCGGAGATGCGATCGGCGAGCCGCTGTACCGGCGCCTTGCCGGTCTGCGCCTCGGTCACAAGCCGCGCGATCTGCGCCAGGGCCGTGTCGGCGCCGACCTTCGTGGCCTGCACGATCAGGCGCCCGCCGGCGTTGATCGTCGCACCCGCGACCTCGTCGCCTGGTCCCTTCTCGACCGGCGCCGACTCGCCCGTGAGGAGCGACTGGTCAACGGCGGACTGCCCGTCTTGGATGACGCCGTCGGTGGCGACCTTCTCGCCAGGGCGCACGATGAAGCGGTCGCCGACGGCGAGCTGCTCGACCGGGATCCGGCGCTCCTCGCCGTCCTCGGCGAGCACCGAGACCTCCTTGGCGCCAAGCTGCAGCAGCGCCTCCAACGCGGCGCCCGCTCGACGTTTGGCGCGGTGTTCGAAGTAGCGGCCGGCGAGCAGGAACGTCGTCACTGCTGCGCCTGTTTCCAGGTAGATGTGGCTCGCGCCAGAGGCGCCCGCGGGCAGCAGCTCGAACGGCATCGTCATGCCGGTCATGCCCGCGTCGCCCAAGAACAGCGCCCAGAGCGACCAGAGCCAGGCCGCGAGCACGCCGATCGAGATGAGCGTGTCCATCGTGGCGGCGCCGTGACGCAGATTGGCCCAGGCGGCGCGGTGGAACGGCCACGCGCCCCACAGGATCACCGGTGTGGCGAGCTGCAGCGCCAGCCACTGCCAGAGGTCGAACTGGAGGGAAGGGATCATCGAGATGGCCAGGACCGGCACCGTGAGTGCCGCCGACACGATCAGTCGAGTGCGCAGCGGGTCCTGCTCGGGTTGAGGCTCGTCGCTCGCCGGTGCGGCGGTCGGCAGGGTGGCGCTGTAGCCGGCTGACTCGACCGCGTCGACGAGATCGGCGGGGCTGGCGACCGCCGGGTCGTAGGTGACCGTGGCCTTCTCGGTCGCGTAGTTGACCTGGGCGGTGACGCCTTCCAGGGCGCCGAGTCGGCGCTCGATGCGGTTCGCGCACGACGCGCAGGTCATTCCGGTGATCGGGAGCTCGACCTGCTCGGTGGCCGGGCGCTGGGGTGCAGTGCTCATGACGCTGGCACCTCCTGGGTGAAGGCGGTCGTGTGGATCTGGCCATCGACCTGCAGCTGTAGGAACAGGCGGTAGCGGCCAGGGGTGGGGAACGTCGTGGCGAACGACACCCGCCCGGCGCGGCGGTCTGACGCTGCCTCGTGCGTGGGGTGGACGTGCAAGAACGCGAGATCGCCTTCGCGCAGGGCGACGAGGTGGCCGCCCGCCCCGAGGTAGGGCTGGAGCGTGGCGGGGGCGCCGCCGCGGCTCGCCGTGAAGGTGAGCGTGGCCGCCGCTCCTGCACGCGCGCTCGTGGCGGCGTCGCGGGCGACGGTCAGGCCG
>JAEZDB010000374.1 GCA_023429855.1 Actinomycetes bacterium | reverse complement strand
GCGCACCACGATTCGCAGCCACGGCTCCCAGACGCTGGGCGTGCGCGGCGCGGCGACATGGATGAAGACGTCGGGGTGCGGAGCCTTCGGTTTGAGCCGCGGGTGCATGCCGGCGACGTGCGGCAGCATGTCGCCTTTGCGGCGGTTGCACGGCGCGCAGCACGCGACGACGTTGTCCCAGGTGGAGCCGCCGCCCTTGGCGCGCGGGATCACGTGGTCGACCGTGAGATCGGACTTGGCGTCGCAGTACTGGCACGCCCAGCCGTCGCGGGCGAAGATCGCGCGCCGCGTGATCCGGCGTGTGGCGGTGTGCCGCGGCACGGGCGCGTAGCGCGTGAGCCGGATCACCTCTGGGCGCGGCATCACGTCGGTCGCAGAGTGCAACGTGGTGCCCGCGCGATCTTCGATCAGCTCGGCGCGCTCCTTCAGCAAAAGCACCGCGGCGCGGCGAACCGTGCACACGTTGATCGGCTCATACGTCGCGTTGAGCACCAGCACCTGGCCGCCGACACCGGCGTCTGCTCCGCGCCCTCGGTGCTGAGAGGAGGCGGAGCCAAGTGGGCCTGGTGGGGTGGCTGGGGCCGACTTCGCGGGCACACCGCCAGTGTACGGCGCCCGTCAAACGGAACCGTGACGTTGGCGTGACCGCCGCCCCGCAAAGCGGCGCAGCGCCGCACCGGGAAGCGGGCCTGCGGCGGGCCCGCCTTCAGACCGGGTCGGCGGCGACGGGGTAGCTGCCGAGGATGCGCACGTCGTCGCAGTGGTGGCGGAGTCCGTCGATGGCGGCGACGGCGTCGTCGGTCGTGGCGGCACCCTCGAGGTCGATGAAGAAACGGTAGTGGCCGAGCTTGCCGCGCAGCGGACGGGACTCGATCTTCGACAGGTTCACGCCGCGGAACGCAAATTCGCTGAGGCAGCGCACGAGCCAGCCGGGTGAACCGTCGCCGGCGCCCTCGAAGAACAGCGTGGTCTTCATCGCGGGGTCGTCGCTGGCGCGGCGGCGGCGCTCGCCGTCGTCGGTCGGGAGCGCGGGGCGCTCGAGCGGCGCATCGCGGCGTTCGATGAGCACGAAGCGGGTCACGTTGACCTGCTCCTGGATGTCGTCGCGCAGGATCGTCGCGCCGTAGAGCTCAGCAGCCCCTCGGGAGCCGATGGCGGCCCAGGGCGCGTCGGATTCGCAGACGAGCTCGACGGCGCGCGAGGTCGACGAGATCGGCACGACGCCGGCGCCGGGCACGTGCTCTGCCAGGAAGCGCCGCGTCTGCGCGATCCCCTGCGGGTGCGAGTAGATCTGCTGGATGTCGGCCAGCGGCAGGTCGGTGCGGGCGACGAGCAGCTGCTCGATCGGCAGGTCGAGCTCGGCGGTGATCACGAGGTCTGGGTGGTCGACGAGCGTGTCGAGCGTCGCCCCGACCGAGCCTTCCGTCGAGTTTTCGATGGGGACGACGCCCGCGTCGATCTGCTGCCCGCTGCCGAAGACCGAGCCCGTCGCGACGGCCTGGATCAGGTTGATGATCGACTCCACGGCGACCTGGCTGCCTGCGAACTCGCCGGTCAGGCGGCTCGAAGCCACCTCGGAGAAGCTGCCGCGCGGACCGAGAAACGCCACGGCAGGTCGGGCGACGGGAGACACCGCGGTAGCGCTGGTGGGTGCGGCCGGCTCGGCGTCGCCGGTCATTGCCCCATCGCGACGCGCAGCGCCTCGGCCTCTTCGGGCGAAAGCTCGAGCTCGCCGACGCCCTCGCGCACGCCCTTGGCGTACATGCGGGCCTGGTCGCGGTGGTGGATCGACGAGAGCACGACGCCGGTGCGGCGCGAGTCCAGCAGCGCGATCGACGTCGACTGGCGGCCCGACATCTCGTTGTAGGCGTCGTAGCGGACCAGGCCGGAGTGCGAGATCGCGCCGTCGAGGCGGCCTTCGACGACGCCGAGGCGCTGCTGCGTCTGCTCGGTGGTGCCTTTCACGTAGGCGGCGAGCTTGCCGACCTGGTCGGCCATCTGCTGCGCGTGCAGCACGAGGTCGGTGTCGCCGCGGTCGCCCAGGACGGCGCTCTGCGCGCGCTGGATCCGCACGAGCCGCCGATGCAGGCTTGCCGCCCAGCCCACGGCCACGAGGCCGAACAGCAGCCCAGCGGCCCCGAGCCCAAGCGCGATCTGCTCCTGCTCCATACGACCCAACGCTACCGAGTCCGACCTTGGAAGCACGCTCCAGGTCGACGGCAGGAGCGCCGACGCCAACAGCCCTGCGGGCTAGTTGAAGATCACGTCGTAGGTTTGCTTGTTGTTGTCGGTGTTCTTCTCGCCGCGGACGGGGCGAACCTCGACGGTGATCGAGTAGGAGCCGGTGACGGGTTTGGTCAGCGGGATCTCAACGGGGGTCTTCGTGCCCTTGTTGGACTGCGGGACCTTCTTGGTCTCGTCGATCTTGGTGCCGCCACCTTGCTTGGTGCCGGCGACGGAGACGGTGACGTCTTGCTCGTTGTTCTCGCCCTGGTTCTCGATCGTGACCGTGAAGCTCTGGCTCGAGCCGGAGGGGACCTGCGTGACGGAGCCGGACGTGAGGGCTTTGCCGTTGACGGCGACCGACGCGATGCCGTGGCCGTGGGTGCCGGGCGCGAGGGGCGTTTCGGTGTCTTCCTCTTGCGAGAGCCCGCCGATGAGGGTGGCGACCGTGCCGGGGTTGATCCAGGCGGTGTCTTTGACGACGGTGCTGGAGGCGACGGCTTCGCTGTTGAGGTCCTCCTCTTGGAACCGCTCCTTGATGAAGGGCGTGACGCGGAGCTGCCAGAGGACGTCGGACGCGAGGAGCGCCGACATCTGGCCGGCGATCTGCGAGGTGGCGGCCTCCTGCTCGGCCTTCGACGTGCCGCGGGCCTTGCCGATGACATCGGAGATGCGGTCGAGGGCGGTGGCGCGCAGGCTGAGGGCCGTGGCCAGGTAGTAGTTGGCTCCTTCGAGGCCGCCGGGGGCGCTCTCGTCGCGGGCCCGGTCGGCGAGCTTGCTCGAGTCTGCGGCCAGGTCGCTGAGCTGGTTGCGCTGCGCGAGCGGGTCGAGGTCCTTGTTGGCGATGACCTCGAGGCCCTGCGACACGTTCGAGATCGACTGGCTGCCGAGCTCGTTGACCGTCTGGTTGTAGTCCTTGAGCCCGTTGCGGCGCTGCGTGTCGACACAGCCCTTGAGGATCAACCCGAGCGCGAGCACGACGATGATGAACACCGCGATCGCGACGAGGCGGCGGGTCATGATGTCTTGCGACGTGTGGGCGCTCCGCGGGCTCCGGGGAGCGCGCGAAGGCGGCGGCGGGCCGGGGGAGCGCCGCTGCTGGGTTGGCGGATCGTCGTCGAAAAAGGCCACGAGGGTCTGGTCTGGGGCGGGTGCCCAGGGGCGAAGTATGAACGTCCGCTCCCCGGAAGGCGCTAGAGGGTGTTCGCCGCGGGTGGCGAAGCTCCTGCACAGGGCTGGAACTTCGGCCCTTAAATCTGCCGGTGGTCAAGCCTGGTTTCCCCGCATGGGGACTGGCATGACCGCGGCGCTGGATGCACCACACTCACTCCATGCACGCCGTCGACGAAGAGCTTCCCTGGCCGACGGCCGGCGGTTTGCTGCTCGGTCGCTACGAGACGCTCGGGGTGATCGGGCGGGGCGGAATGGGCGTCGTCTCGCGGGCGCGCGACGTGCGTACGGGGCGCCTGGTCGCGGTGAAGCGGATTCGCGCGGCCGATGCCCGAGCCGAGCGGGAGGCGCTCGCGGCGGCGCGCCTGCGGCATGAGGCGATCGTGGAACTCATCGACGCGGAGGCGACGGGCGACGGGTGGATCATCGTGTCTGAGCTCGTCGACGGACCCGACCTGCGGGCGGTGCTGCGGGCTGGCGACGTGCCGGAGCTCGACGTGGCCCGCTTCGGCGGGTCGATCGTGCGGGCGCTGGCGCACGCGCACCGCCACGGCGTGATCCACCGCGACGTGAAGCCGGCCAACATCCTCTGTCCGTCGAATCCGCGCACGGCGGGCGCGTGGGCCAAGCTCACGGACTTCGGCGTGGCGGCGCTCGCGGGCGCCGAGACGCTGACGGCGGTCGGCGACGTGGTGGGGACGATGGCCTACATGGCGCCCGAGCAGGCGCGCGGCCAGCGGGCCGAGGCTCCGGCCGACGTGTTCGCTCTCGCGGTGGTGATGTACGAGGCGCTTGCCGGCGTGAACCCGCGGCGCGGCTCGACGGCGGCGGAGACGGCTGCGCGCGCGTTGGGCTCGATGCCGCCGCTCGCCCGCTTCCGCCCCGACCTGCCGGCGGGCGTGCACGCCGCCATCGACCACTGCCTGGAGGTCGATCCCGAGCAGCGTGGCGGTCTGCGCGAGCTCGACGACGGCCTGCGCCGCCTGGCGGCGTTCAGCGGCCCGGCGCGGCCTGCACCGGTGGCGGCGCCTGAACTCACGCGCGTCCAGCAGCGGCCAGCTGAGCGGCCAGCGC
>JAEZDB010000249.1 GCA_023429855.1 Actinomycetes bacterium | reverse complement strand
AGGTTGTGCTCGATCACCACCACGGTGTTGCCCTGGTCCACCAGTTCGTGGAGCACCTCGAGCAGCTTGGGGATATCGTGGAAGTGGAGGCCCGTCGTCGGCTCATCGAGCATATAGAGCGTACGCCCCGTCGCCCGGCGGCTCAGTTCCTTCGAGAGCTTCACGCGCTGCGCCTCGCCGCCCGACAGCGTCGTCGCCGGCTGACCGAGCCGCACGTACCCGAGACCGACGTCGCGCAACGTCTCCAGGCGGCGCCGCAGCGGCGGGATCGCCGAGAAGAACTCGACGGCCTCGTCGATCGGCATCGCCAGCACGTCGGCGATCGACTTGCCCTTGAACTTCACCTCGAGCGTCTCGCGGTTGTAACGCTTGCCGTCGCACTGCTCGCACGGCACGTACACGTCGGGCAGGAAGTGCATCTCGATCTTGATCTGCCCGTCGCCCTTGCAGACCTCGCAGCGCCCGCCCTTCACGTTGAACGAAAACCGGCCGGGCTTGTAGCCGCGCGCCTTGGCCTCGGGCGTCTTGGAATACAGGTCGCGGATCACGTCCATGATCCCCGTGTAGGTCGCCGGGTTCGACCGCGGCGTGCGGCCGATCGGCGACTGGTCGACCTGCACGATCTTGTCGAGCGCCTCAAGCCCCTGGATGCCGCGGTGCGCTCCCGGCCGCTGCGTGCTGCGGTGCAGCCGCTGGGCGACCGCCTTGCTCAGGATCCCGTTGACGAGCGTCGACTTGCCCGAGCCCGACACGCCGGTCACGCAGGCGAAGACGCCCAGCGGGAACGACACGTCGACGCCCTTGAGGTTGTGCTCGGTGGCGCCCTTGACCACGAGCTGGCCGGTCGCCTTGCGACGCTTCGCCGGCACCTCGATCGCGCGGCGTCCGCTGAGGAACTGGCCCGTGAGCGACGCCTCGTTGGCCATGACCTCCTCCGGCGAACCGGCCGCGACCACGCGGCCGCCGTACTCGCCAGCCCCGGGACCGAGGTCGACGAGGAAGTCGGAGCGGCGCATCGTCTGCTCGTCGTGCTCGACCACGAGCACCGAGTTGCCGAGGTCGCGCAGGCGCTCGAGCGTCTTGATGAGCTTCTCGTTGTCGCGCTGGTGCAGGCCGATCGACGGCTCGTCGAGCACGTAGAGCACGCCGACCAGCGCCGAGCCGATCTGCGTCGCCAGACGGATGCGCTGCGCCTCGCCGCCCGAGAGCGTCGCGGCGGACCGACTCATGGAGAGGTAGCCGATGCCGACGTCTTCGAGGAACCGCAGCCGCTCTTCGATCTCGCGGAACACGAGCCGCGCGATGTGCTGTTGCGTCTCGGTGAGCTCGACCTCGTCGAGCCACGTGCGCGCCTTGCGCACGCTGAGCGCCGAGAACTCGTGGATGCCGAGCCCGCCGACCGTGACGGCACGGACCTCCGGCTTGAGCCGCGCACCCTTGCACTCCGGACACGGCCGGATCGCCATGTACTGCTCGATCTTCTCGCGGACGGCGTCGGAGTCGGACTCGCGGTGGCGGCGCTCGAGGTTGCCGCGCACGCCCTCGAAGGTCGTGGAGAAGGTGCGGATCCGCCCGCGGCGGTTCTTGTAGCGCACCTCGATCTTCTCGCCCGTGCCTTCCAAGACGATCTGCTGCTTCGCCTCCGGAAGCGTCTCCCAGGGCTCGAACAGGTCGATGTCGTAGGCCTCTGCCGCCGCCTGCAAGACGAGGTCGAAGTAACCCGACCACGCGCCCGCCTGGCGCCACGGGATGATCGCGCCGTCGGCGAGCGTGAGCGTCGGGTCGGGGATCGCCATCATCGGGTCGACCTCAAGCTGGCTGCCGAGCCCGGTGCACCGCGGGCAGGCGCCGTGCGGGTTGTTGAACGAGAACGAGCGCGGCTCGAGCTCAGCGATCGACGTGCCGCACTCGATGCACGCGAACTTCTCCGAGTAGATGCGCCGCTCGCCCTCTCCCTCACGCGGGATGGTGCCGATGACCACCAGCCCGTCGGCCAGCTTCGTCGCCGCCTCGACCGCCTCGTGGATGCGGCTGCGCGACTCCCCGCGCACGATGATGCGGTCGACCACGAGCGAGATGTCGTGCTTGTAGGTCTTCTCGAGGACGATCTCCTCCTCAAGCATCTTGATCTCGCCGTTGACCTCGACCCGCGCGTAGCCGTCGGTGCGCAGCTGCTTGAGCAGGTCGGCGAAGGTGCCTTTGCGGTTGCGCACGATCGGGGCCATCACCATGATGCGCTCGCCCTCGGGGAGCTCGAGCACGCTGTCGGTGATCTGCTCCACGCTCTGGCCGGCGATCTCGGCGCCGCAGTTCGGACAGTGGGGCGTGCCGATGCGCGCCCACAGCAGTCGCAGGTAGTCGTAGATCTCGGTGACCGTGCCGACCGTCGAGCGCGGGTTCTTGCTCGTCGTCTTCTGATCGATCGAGATCGCCGGCGACAATCCCTCGATCGTGTCGACGTCGGGCTTGTCCATCTGACCGAGGAACTGGCGCGCGTAGGCGGAGAGCGACTCGACATAGCGGCGCTGCCCCTCGGCATAGATCGTGTCGAACGCCAGCGAGCTCTTCCCCGAGCCCGAGAGGCCCGTCATCACCACAAGCGACTCGCGCGGAAGCTCCAGCGAGACGTCCTTGAGATTGTGCTCCCGTGCACCGCGCACGACGATCTTCGAAGCTGCCACGGAGAGCACGATAGCGGGGCGAACGGACGTTCGATCCGATGACCTTGGGCACGGCCGCCGTCCCCCACGTGACACGGGGCTGTCGGTTCTCACAACGCCGCACCCTCAAACGTGTGGGATTCCACCGGTTTCCGAACGTAGGGTCGCAGGAACATGTTCCGTACCCACTGGCACCCGCCCCTCTCGGCCTCGGCCGCGAGTGGGCCGTTGACCCCACACAGCATCCGCGCCACCCGGCGCGCCATCGCGCTCGCTGCCGTCGGCGCACTAAGCGCTGTCGCACTTCCGGCGACCGCCGCCGCCTACAGCGGTGCCGGCTCGTTCGACCCGCGTGTCTCGCCCCCGACGTACCCCGGCACGTCGTCCGCCGTCGATGCCTTCAAACTCGTCGGCTCCGGCACCGTCGCCACCGCCCCCGGCTACACCGCGAGCCAGGTCCAGGTGGCGCCGCGCTGGGTCATCGGCGCCCGGCACTCGGCGATGGTGGAGGGGCAGCAGTT
This sequence comes from Actinomycetes bacterium, assembly GCA_023429855.1. GTDB lineage: Bacteria > Actinomycetota > Thermoleophilia > Solirubrobacterales > Solirubrobacteraceae > JAGIBJ01. The sequence continues at coordinate 1,986 of JAEZDB010000249.1, read as the reverse complement.
CGTCGCGCTCGACGGTCGCGTGGCTACCGTGAAGAAGGTCACCACGCTGCGTCAGGGCCCTGCCAACGGCGGCTTCCTCTCCATCCTGAGCGGGATCGGCGACCTCTCGATCGCGCAGCTCGACCGGTCGCTCGACCCGCCTGCGGGAGGGTTTCCGCTGCTGATGCGCGAGGAGGTCCTCCCCGCTCTCACTTCGGCGCTACCGGGCTATGTGCTCTGGTCGGGCCTTGGCGGGACCGTCGCGGGCGGTGGCTACGCACCGCGGCAGGTCCGCTCCGGCTGGACCCGCCCAAGCGGCGCGCCGTTGACCGCCAACGCCGTAATCGAGGCCGTTGACGGCGACAGCGGCTCCGCAGGGGCGTGGTACCCGCAGGCTGGCGCCCGGCCGGTCCTCGCGTCGCACACCGCGCTTGGAGGAGCGAACCCGATTCTCGGGCGCAACTCCGCCTACGGCAACGCGCTCGCCCCGTCCTCGTCCAGCAGCTTCCCGACCGCCGCTGATTGGATCGACTCCACGATCCAGGCCGCTCAAGACAGCGCGCCAGCTGCCGACCGGCCCGCGCTCGCGGGCCCGTCATGGACGACGCTGAGCGCCTTGGGTATCGACTTCGCGACGCTGCCTGCAGTCGCGCCGAGCACCGTGTACGCCAAAGGCGCGACACCGACCTCGCTGACCATCGGGTGGGACCACCCCACGGAGACCCGGATTCCGCGCGACGGCTACCGGGTCACGCTGCAGCCGGGCAACAAGGTGCTGACCCTGGGCCGCGACAGCCGCGAAGCGTCGTTCAGCGGGCTGGCGACCGGCACCGAATACACGGCGAGCGTCACCGCCTCCAACGCGAACGGCTCAGCGCCGCCGCTCGGCACGTCCAACACGGCCACTTACACCGTCACCCCCGCCCCCGGGCGCCCCGACGCCACGGCCGAGGGCGAGATCAGCATGTCGAAGGAAGGCAGCAGCGGACGCGTCGACTACTGCGCCGAGGTCGTCCTGCGGCCCGGCACGCAGCCGGCGGGCATCTCGCCGGAGTCGCTGCGCTATACCGTCGCCCTGAATGGCAAGGCCGTCCCCGTCCACGATGGGGCGTCCGAAGTCAAAGCGTGCCACAGCGACGGCTACGCGCTCGCTCCGGGCGAGCCGGCGCTCGTCACCGTTCGGGCCGTCGCCGGCGTCACGGTGAGCGCGGCCCAGTTCTTGTGGGCCGTCGCGCCCGATGGCCCCGCCGCCGGGACGGTCGTCCCGGCGCCGACCGGCCTTTCGGTCACGATGCGGCGGGCCGCCATCGACAACAAGACGGCTTACTGCGCCGACGTGCGGTGGACGGCCGCCGCGCCACTGAGCGGCCTGCCCGTGCGTAGCCAGACGGTGCTCTTGCGGACGCGCACCGCCCCGTGGCATGCGAACGCCGAAGACGCCCTCGCGACCGCGACCGGCGCAACCGTCTGCGGCCTGCGGCCAGGACTCTCGTACGAAGCGTCGGTCAGCGTCGACCGGGCGCTCGGGCACGTCAGCGCGGCGCTGGACGCCGTGCCGTCCCCTGCCGGCGCTGCTGAGGGAACTCCCCTCCCGGCCCCGGCTAAGCGGCTCGTGTTCAGCTACCCGGAGGAAGACACCGCAAAGGCGTGCGCTGGGGCCGCGTGGTCGGCGCCCGCCGCGGTGGCCGGCTTCCCTGTCAGCGGCTATCGCCTCCGGGTTGTCGATGCGAACTGGAACACCATGGCTGACGCGACCTTCCCAGCGGGCGAGACCACCGGTCAGGTGTGCGGGTTCCCGCGCGGCGGCACCTACACCCTGCTCGTCGGGGCCCGGTACCTCGCCAATGGAGCGCTGCCGACCTGGCAACCCGGCGAGGCGATGCCGTACTTCCAAGCACCGGTCTCCGTCGCAGTGAACTAGCGGGCGCGCAGCCTCCGGGACGCCGGACTGTCGCGGTGCCCGCGTTCTCATAAACCCCGACCGATCGGGCGGGCCCAGCCGAGCGC
>JAEZDB010000241.1 GCA_023429855.1 Actinomycetes bacterium | reverse complement strand
ATCCAGGGCCTCGGCGCGGCGATCGCCTCCCCCGCCGCGCTGTCGATCGTCACCACGACCTTCGCCGAGGGCGCCGAGCGCAACAAGGCCCTCGGCATCTGGGGTGCCGTCGCAGGCGCAGGTGGCGCCGCGGGCGTGCTCCTCGGCGGCGTGCTCACGGAGTGGGCCGGTTGGGAGTGGGTCCTCTGGGTCAACGTGCCGATCGGCCTGGGCGCCGCCTTCGTGGCGCCGCGCGTCCTCGTCGAGTCGAAGGAAGACGAGGAAGAAGGCGCCTTCGACATTCCCGGCGCCATCACGGTGACCGCGGGCCTCGGCCTGCTCGTCTACGCGATCGTCGACGCCGCCTCAGCCGGCTGGCTCTCCTCTGAGACGCTCATCCGCGCCGGGATCGCCGCCGTGTTCCTGATCGCCTTCGTCGCGATCGAGTCGCGCAGCAAGTCGCCGCTCGTGCCGTTCTCGATCTTCCGCCTGCGGACGCTGCGCGGCTCCAACGTCGTCGGCCTCTTCATCGGGATGTCGCTCTTCTCGATGTTCTTCTTCATCACGCTCTACGAGCAGCAGGTCCTCGGCTACTCGGCGCTCGAGGCCGGGCTGTCGTACCTGCCGCTCGCGCTGGCGATCATCTTCAGCGCCGGCGGGGCCTCCGCCCTCGTCACGCGGTTCGGCTTCAAGCCGATCCTGGCGACCGGCATGGGCCTGATCACGGTCGCGCTGCTGTGGTTCTCGCAGGCCGACGTCGGCGGCTCCTACGTCGCCGACCTCCTGTTCCCGTCGATCATGGCGGGCGTCGGCCTCGGCTTCGCGTTCGTGCCGGTCACGATCGCCGCGGTCACCGGCATCGAGCCGCACGAGGCCGGCTTGGCGTCGGGCCTGATCAACACCAACCAGCAGATCGGCGGCGCCCTCGGCCTCGCGATCCTCGCGTCGATCGCCAACAGCCGCACCCTCGACCTCGCTGGCAATGCTCAGCCGTCGACCGGTCAGCTGATCGAGGGCTTCCAGCTCGCGTTCATGGTCGGCGCAGCGTTCGCCTTCATCGGTCTCCTCGCCACGCTGTTCATCATCAGCTCCGACGACTCCCGCGAGCACGCACAAGCGGCGCAGCGCGGCGAAGTCGACGCGGTCGCGGTCGGCTAAGCGCCGCCCGCCCACGTAAACCCCTTGGTGGCCGGCAACGTTCGCGCCTGGCCGGCCGCCAATGCAAACGGACCGTGGTCCACTGTCGCTCAGCAGCAGTGGACCACGGTCCGTCTTGGTTGCGGCTACCGCAGGACGTCAACGCCCGGGAGGTTTTTACCCTCCATCAGCTCGAGCGACGCGCCGCCGCCGGTGGAGACGTGCGTCATCTGGTCGGCGAGGCCGAACTGCGTGACGGCCGCGACGGAGTCGCCGCCGCCGATCACGGTGATGCCGTCGGTCTTGGCGCAGGCCTCGGCGACAGCCTTGGTGCCGGCCGCGAACGGCGGAAGCTCGAAGGCGCCCATCGGGCCGTTCCACACGACCGAGCCGGCGGCGAGCACCAGCTCGGCGGCGCGGGCGGCGCTCTCCGGGCCGACGTCGAGCCCCATCCAGCCCTCGGGCACGTCGACGCCGTCGACAACCTGCGTCTCCGTGTCGGCCGAGAACGACTTGCCGAGCGAGAGGTCGGTCGCGAGGACGAGCTTGTCGCCGCCCTTCTCGAGCGCCTGCTTGGCGAGCGGCACGCCGTCTTCCTCGCACAGCGACGCGCCAACCGAGTGGCCCTGCGCCTTGTAGAACGGGAAGAGCATCGCGCCGCCGATGATCACGTGGTCGGCGAGGTCGAGGAAGCGGTCGAGGACGCCGATCTTGTCGGACACCTTCGAACCGCCGACGATCGCCACGAGCGGGCGCTTGGGGTCGGCGAGGATCGCTTCGAGCGTCTGGACTTCCTTTTGCAGCAGCAGGCCTGCGGCCTTGCGGTCAACGAGCTTGGCGACGCCCTCGGTCGACGCGTGCGCACGGTGCGCGGCGCCGAACGCGTCGTTGACGTAGGCGTCGGCGAGCTTCGCCAGCTCGGCCGCGAGCGCCGGGTCGTTCTTCGTCTCGCCCGCCTCAAAGCGCACGTTCTCCAGCAGCAGCACTTCGCCGTCGGCGAGCGCGTTGCTGAGCGCGACGACCTCGTCGCCGACGACGGCCGGCGCGAGCTTCACGTCGGTCCCAAGCAGCTCACCCAGGCGTGCGGCGACCGGCGCCAGCGAGAACTCCGCCTTCACCTCGCCCTTCGGGCGGCCCAGGTGCGAGACGAGCACGAGCTTCGCCCCTGCCCCACGCAGCTGCTCGATGGTCGGCAGCGCCGCACGGATGCGCGTGTCGTCGGTGATCGTCGCGCCATCCAGCGGCACGTTGAAGTCGACACGCACCAGCACACGCTGGCCGCGCACATCACCAAGGTCGGCAAGGGTCTTCATGCGGCCATCCTCTCAGGCCACCGCCGAAGCGGCAGTGCGGACTGAACCTCAGCCAGACACTGCCTAATTCTCGAAATTGATAAGTCCCCTTATCAATCTCTTTCGCATGTGATCTGCCAAGGTCGGGTACGGTGCCTCTCGATCGGAATGCAGCCAACCACGACTCTCACAATGCAGGGCATCGCAGACCTCGCACAGGTCAAGCGACCCGTCGTCTCAACCTGGCGTCAGCGCTACGCCGCTGGCGCTTCTGCCGTCGCCGATCCGTTCCCGGAGCCAGAACGCCGGGACCCGCTGGAGTTCGACGCTGCGAAGGTTGCGGCCTGGCTCGCGGCAACGGGTCGAGGCAACAACCCTGAGGCGGGCCTCGAGTCGCCGCTCTACTCGAGCGCACTCCAAGCGTTGACCAGCGACCTCGAGCGCGCAACGGCGCTCCTCGTCCTCCAGCACGTCACCGGTGAACAGGTGAGCGGAGTCGACTTCAGCGCCGCCGCGGCCCACCTGAACGCGTTCTCGTCAGGGCTTCCGATCGCACCGGCCGTCTTGGACTCGGCGCTGGTCGATCTCGCACTCTGCTCCGCAGTCGACCAACTTTCCGAGGCTGCCTTCTCGGGAGGACGCGTCCTCGACCGGCTCGTGGATGGCTTTACAGCCGCCGCCGGCCCCTGGGCGACAGAGGCGCTGACCGCGCCCGCGATGGCCTTGCTCGGTCAAGCGGTTGCCGAGGTCGTTCGGCTGTCGCCGCGGAGCATCGTGCCCCTCGATGTCGGCGGTCTCATCGTCGCGGGCTGTCTGACCGAGCACCTCGGAGAGCAGGAACGTCTGCCGCTGCGGCAGCGCGGGACGCACCCCGCCGACCACCCGCTGGAATCGTCGTACAGCCTCGCAGCGTGGGCGCGTTTGGCAGCTCACGGATTCCCCGTTGAACTCGAAGCGCCGGGCGCACCTGCCGCGCCTCGCGGCAGCGTCTACCTCACGCTCTCGCAGGAGCCCGAGCCGACAGGACCGTTCATCGACCAGGTTTCCGACGTGCTCCACAGCATGGGTGGAGACGACGTGCTGCTGGTCGTCGGCCCTGCCTGGCTGCTGACCGAGCCAGCGGGTCGGCGACAGCGCACCCGCTTGCTGGCGCCGGCCAAGGCGCCTGCCGCCCCGCTGCGGTACGTCGCGCGGCTACCCAAGGGCCTGAGCAAGTTCGGCGGTCGGCGTCAGCTTGCCATCTGGGTCTTCAATCCGGACTCGTCCGAGCGGACAGTCGTCGGCTCCCACTCCAACACCCGGCTGAACGCCGCGGCGCGCTCGGCGATCGCCGGCGACGTGGCGGCTTCGCTCGCGGGCGCTCGCGCGGTGCGCGCCCATGCGTTTCACTCCAGCGTCGTGCTCCAAACCGAGCAGCTGGTTCGCCAGGAGCAGCTCGTGACTGGAACGCTTGCTGCCACGGTCGCCATAACCGGCGGGGAGCGTCTAGCGCGGGTCTGGAAGCTACGCGATGCCATCCAAGAGCTGCGACCGGAGGCTGACCCGCTGGATGGCGTGGACCTCGAAGCTGCCGGCACGCCCGTCTCGCGCTCGCTCTCGCTTGAGGAGGCGACCCGCGACCACTTGGCGCTCGACCTCCCCGGCACTCGCATCGCCGAGGAGCTGCTCCAGACGCCTGAGGCAGGCTCGGCCGTGGTGATCGGCGCCGACGAAGTACGCGTTCCCGAGGCGATCGGACAACGTGCGGTCGACCGCCTGGTGCTGGAGCAGGCCGCGCCAAGGGCGCGTCTCACCCAGCCCGGTGATGTGATCTACCTGGGCACCGGCGAACCCGCCGCCATCGTTGACGAGGACGGCGGGCATGTCACGCTTGCACCCGCGCGGATCCTGCGTTGCTCAGGGCCTCGTGGGGGCCGCCAGCTCGTGCCTGAGGTCGTCGCCGACGACATCTGCCAGCAGCTCGGCGTCGACCGCCGAGCGTGGCGGCTGCGGACCATCCCAACCGAGCAGGCCGACGTGCTGCAGACCCTCTCGAGGCCCATCGCCGTGCACCGGCGTCGGGCGATGGATGAGCTTCAGGCGCTCGACGCCCTGCGCCGCGAACTCATTGACGGACTCGCCGAGGGAGCGCTTGCGGCGTCGACCGAGAGCGCGCCCCAGGTGCCGCCGGTGCAGCACCCCTCTTCCCTGACCACTGCCAAGTCCGCAAAGGCCGCGCGATGACCAAGACCAAAGCCCCGTCCAGCCTCGCGCCCTCGACCGCGAAGGAACTGCAAGACACCCTTTGGAAGGCGGCCGACAAGCTTCGCGGCTCGCTGGATGCCAGCCAGTACAAGGATCTCGTTCTCGGGTTGGTGTTCCTGAAGTACGTGTCCGACGCGTTCCAGGAGCGCCGCGACGCGATCGCCGCCGAACTCGAAGGCGAGGACGAGACCTTCATCGCCGAGACGCTCGAAGAGCGCGACGAGTACATCGGGCGCGGCGTGTTCTGGGTGCGCGAGAAGGCCCGCTGGACCTACATCGCCGAGCACGCGAAAGGCATTGCGGCGTCGGCGAGCGACAACGCGCAGAGCGTCGGCGACCTGATCGACGGGGCCATGCGCGCGCTGGCCGACGACAACCCGACGCTCGCCGCCACCCTGCCGACGATCTATGGCCGCGACAACGTCGACCAGCGGCGGCTCGGAGAGCTCGTCGACCTCTTCAACTCCGCGCGGTTCACCGGACAGGGCGCGACGAAGGCGCGCGACCTGCTCGGCGAGGTTTACGAGTACTTCCTCGACAAGTTCGCCAAAGCCGAAGGCAAACGCGGCGGCGAGTTCTACACGCCGCCCGTGCTCGTGCGCACGCTGGTGGAGATCCTTGAGCCGCACGTGGGCCGGGTCTACGACCCGTGCTGCGGATCGGGCGGCATGTTCGTGCAAGCCGAGAAGTTCTTGGAGCGCCACAACGAGGACCGCGACAGCATCTCGGTCTACGGGCAGGAGTCCAACGAGCGCACCTGGCGGCTGGCCAAGATGAACCTCGCGATCCACGGGATCGGCTCGGGTGGCCTGGGCTCGCGCTGGCAAGACACGTTCGCGCGCGACATCCACCCGGACCTCCAGGCCGACTTCGTCATGGCCAACCCCCCGTTCAACATCAAGGACTGGGCGCGCAGCGAAGACGACGCTCGCTGGAAGTACGGCGTCCCGCCGGCGCGCAACGCCAACTACGCGTGGATGCAGCACATCCTCAGCAAGCTCAGCGTGCAGGGCGAAGCCGCGGTGGTGATGGCCAACGGCACGATGGCGTCGAACACCGGCGGCGAGGGCGACATCCGCCGGGCAATGCTCGAGGACGATGTCGTCTCCTGCGTGGTCGCGATGCCGACAAACCTGTTCCGCTCGGTCGCGATCCCTGTGTGCGTGTGGTTCTTCGCCAAGGACAAGACCGCCGGCAGCAAAGGCTCGGCGGATCGCCGGGGCGAGGTGCTGTTCATCGACGCCAGGGAACTCGGCCACATGGTCGACCGCGTCGAGCGCACGTTCTCCGATGACGACATCAATCGGATCGCCGGGACCTTCCGCAACTGGCGCGGGCGGGAGTCGGCCGAGGGCAGCTACGACGACGTCGCGGGCTTCTGTAAGTCCGCGACCCTCGAGGAGATCGAGGCCGCCGGCTGGGCGTTGACGCCCGGGCGCTACGTCGGCGCACCGGAGGCTCCGGAAGACAGCGAACCGATCGACGAGAAGATCGCGCGGCTCACGAACGAACTCACCGCTGCCCTGGATGAGTCGGCGCGGCTTGACGCGGTCGTGCGCGAGCAGCTGGCAAGGCTGGCATGAAGGGCGACAATCGCTCGGCGTCTGGCGCTCCGATGGACGTCGTCTTGTTTCAGGCGCCCGACGGCAGCGCGAAGCTTGAAGTCCGCCTCCAGGACGAAACCGTGTGGCTTTCGCAGGCGCAGATGGTCGAGCTGTTTCAGTCCAGTAAGGCCAGCGTGAGCGAGCACATCAAGCACGTCTTCGAAGAGGGCGAACTTGACGAGACGGCAGTTGTTCGGGAATTCCGAACAACTGCCGCCGACGGCAAGAACTACCGCGTGCGGCACTACAACCTCGACGTGATTATCTCGGTCGGCTACCGCGTGCGGTCGCTGCGCGGCACACAGTTCCGGCGCTGGGCCACCGAGGTGCTCCGCGAGTACCTCGTCAAGGGCTTCGCCATGAACGACGAGCTGCTCAAGTCGGCCGGCGGCGGCGACTACTGGCGCGAGCTGCTCGACCGGATCCGCGACATCCGGTCGAGCGAGAAGGCGCTCTACCGGCAGGTGCTCGACCTCTACGCGACGAGCGTCGACTACGACCCGGGTACGGGCGAGTCCCAGGCGTTCTTCAAGATCGTGCAGAACAAGCTCCACTACGCTGCGCACGGCCACACCGCGGCCGAGCTGATCGCCGAGCGAGCCAACGCCAGCAAGCCGCACATGGGGCTGACCGTCTTCGCCGGCGAGCAGCCTGCTCGGCGAGAAGTCGGCGTCGCCAAGAACTACCTGACCGAGACCGAGCTCGCGACGCTGAACCGCATGGTCTCAGCGTTCTTCGACCTCGCCGAACTCCATGCGATGCGCCACCAGCCCATGTACATGAAGGACTGGATCGCCCAGCTCGACGACTTCGCCGAGCGCTACGGCGAGGGCGTCCTCCAGGACGCCGGCTCGATCAGCAACAAGGAAGCCCTCCGCCGCGCCGAAGCGCAGTTTGAGGAGTACCGCACGCGCACACTCGACGAGCCCTCGGCGGCAGAGCGCGACTACCTCGCGAGTTTGAAGGCGACGCAGAAGCAAGTGGCGCGCAAGGCGAAGGAGGCAAACGATGGGAAATGAGGCGCCGGCTCGAACGCCAGGCTCGCAAATTGGTCGGGCGAACGCGCGATCGATATCAGATATTGGCGAGATCTTTGACGGTCCCCACGCCACTCCCAGGCGCAGAGCGACCGGGTCCAAGTACTTCTTGAACATCAGCTCGCTCGTCGAAGGACGACTCGATCTATCGCGTTCCGATCGAATCGATGACGCCGATTTTGCGCAGTGGACTCGCAGAGTGCAACCGCGCGAAGGCGACCTGTTGTTCTCGTACGAGACTCGACTCGGGTCGGCTGCTCTCATGCCCGCTGACCTCGACGCCTGTCTAGGCCGACGCATGGCGCTCTTGCGACCGGACCGGTCGGTAGTGGACCCGCGCTTTCTACTCTATGCCTGGCTCGCCCCACAGTTCCAGCGCACGATCGCGCGCAGATCCGTCAGCGGTGCCACCGTGGACCGTATCCCGCTGACCGAACTGGGCAACTGGCCCCTCGACATTCCATCACTCGCTGTCCAGCGGGCGGTCGCAGAGGTGCTCGGGGCGCTCGACGATAAGATCGCGGCCAATCGCCGCGTATCGCACCGGATCGACCAGTTGGTTAGTCGGCTCTTCTCGGCTCGGTTCGACGCACTGCCGACTGCTCCGCTAGCGACCGTCGCAAATGTCAACCGGCTGACTATCACGCCTGCTACTACCGGTTCACTGCGATATCTGGATATCGCTGCGGTCGGTCAGGGCGATTTTGAGCTACCGCCGACGTCAACCTGGGAACAGGCGCCGAGCCGAGCACGGCGCGGAGTCGCCTCAGGCGACACCGTGTGGTCGACTGTACGTCCGAACCGCCGTTCGCATTGCCTGATTCTCGAGGACGACCCACTGCTGGTGGCATCGACTGGTTTGGCTGTGCTCAGTCCGCGCGACTGCGGTCCCGCGTTCCTCTACGAAGCGTCAAAGCACAGGCGGTTCCAGCAATTCCTTGAGTCTGTTGCCGAGGGAAGCGCCTATCCAGCCGTTCGTGCGGCGGAATTCGCGAACGTACCCGTCCCGCAAGCCGACGCATCAGAACGAGCGGACTTCGAGGACCACGCTGGGCCGCTACGGCGGCTGCAGTCAGCGCTGCGTCGCGAGAACCGACAGCTCGCCGCCACCCGCGACGAGCTCCTCCCGTTGCTGATGAGCGGCCGCATCACGGTCAAGGACGCCGAACGGCGCGTCGAGGAGGTGGTCTGAGATGGCCGGGGGAATGAACGAAGCGGACTGGGAGATCTGGGTCCAGGACACGCTCGCCGAGCTGGACTGGGAACCGCTCGAAGGACGCGCAGTTGCACTGGGGTCCGGGCAGCGGGAGTCGTGGCACGACGTCGTGCTGCGCGGCACGCTCGACACCGCGCTGCGCAACCTCAACCCGGACGTGCCAGCGGAGTACCTGCGGCAGGCGGCGAGCGAGATCCTCACGCCGCAATCGCAGGACGCGATCACGGAGAACTTCCGGCTCCACCACGTGCTGCGCGACGGCTACCGCGGAGTCAGCTACGTCGACGAGCACGGCCAGCAGGTCAACCCCACGATCCACGTGCTCTCGGCCGACCCGAGCAAGAACCGCTACCAGTCGGTGAACCAGGTCACCGTTCGCAGCCACGAGCACGAGCGCCGCTTCGACGTCGTGCTCTACGTGAACGGGCTGCCGCTCGCGATCGTCGAGCTCAAGAAGGCCGGCGCCAAGAACACCACCGCCGAAGGTGCGTTCAACCAGCTGCAGACGTACGTCGACGAGTTCCCGATGGCGTTCCGGTTCGCCGCCGTCGTGATCGCAACCGACGGAATCACCGCCCGCTACGGCACGCCGTTCACGCCGTGGCACCACTTCGCGCCATGGAACGTCGACGACGACGGCCACCTCGTTGGCCCTGGAGAGACCGGCATCGACGGCAAGCCGGTCACCGAGCTGGGGCTCACGCTCGACGGGCTGTTCAACGTCGAGCGGTTCGGGCAGCTGCTGCGCGACTTCATCGCCTTCGACGAAGACGAAAGCGGCCTCGCCAAGCGCGTCGCCAAACCCCACCAATACTTCGCGGTGACCAAGGCCGTCGCGAGCACCGTCCGCGCCGTTGGCAGCGACGGCCGCGCCGGCGTGGTGTGGCACACGCAGGGCTCCGGCAAGTCGATGGAGATGGAGCTCTACACCGCCAAAGTGCTGCGTCACCCCCGGCTCGCAAACCCCACGATCGTGGTGATCACCGACCGCACCGAGCTTGACTCGCAGCTCTTCGACGCCTTCCAGGTCAGCGCGCTGCTGCCCGAAGCCCCGCAGAAGGTGAGCTCGCGCGAAGAACTGCGCACACAGCTCGCGGCCCGGCGGACCGGCGGCATCTACTTCACCACGCTGCAGAAGTTCGGTCTGTCGGCAGGCGAGCGCGCGTCGGGAGCCGACCACCCGATGCTCTCGGACCGGCGCAACATCATCGTGATGGCCGACGAGGCCCACCGCAGCCACTACGACTCGATCGACGGTTACGCCGCCCACCTCAAGAACGCGCTGCCGCACGCCACACTCATCGCGTTCACCGGCACGCCGATCGCGGAGACCGAGCGCGACACCCGCAGGGTGTTCGGCGACGACATCGACGTCTACGATCTCCACCGCGCCGTTACCGACGGCGCCACGGTCCCCGTCAAGTTCGAGCCACGCCTGATCCAGCTCGTCCGCGCCGACGGCGTCGACGATGAAGACCTCGACGACGCCGCAGAAGAGGCGACCGGCCGACTCGACGAGGCCGACAAAGACCGCCTGCAGCGCAGCGTCGCCGTCCTCGACACCGTCTACGGCGCACCCGAGCGCATCAAGGTGCTCGCCGCCGACTTCGTCCGCCACTGGGAGACGCGCCGCGAAGCCATGCACCCCTTCCTGCGCGATCGCGACGGCAAAGGCGGCCCCGGCAAGGCCATGATCGTCTGCGCCACGCGGTCGATCGCCGCCCAGCTCTACGACGAGATCGTCGCGCTGCGCCCAGCCTGGCATTCCGACGCCGACGACAAGGGCGTCATCAAGGTCGTCTACACGGCCACGCCGTCGGACCCGGCGTCGATCAAGCGGCACATGCGGCGCCCGAGCGCGACGGCAGCCGTGAAGGCCCGAGTCAAAGACGCCGACGACGAGCTCGAGATCGTGATCGTCAAAGACATGATGCTCACCGGCTTCGACGCGCCGCCGCTACACACGCTCTATGTCGACCGGCCGATGAGGGGCGCGCTGCTCATGCAGACCCTCGCCCGTGTGAACCGCACCTTCCGCGGCAAACAGGACGGTCTGCTCGTCGCCTATGCGCCGCTTGCCGAGAACCTGCGACACGCGCTGGAGGAGTTCACCCGCGACACCGCGCAGTCTGGCGAGTTGGAGGTCGGCCGTGACGCCCAAGAAGCGGCGCAGATCCTCCACGACGTCCTCGGATTCCTGCGAGAGCTGATCGGCGACGGCTGGAAGACGACGTACAACGCCGATCCCAAACGCGGCTGGGTGACCGCGGTGCTCGAGGTGATGACCATGCTGCGCTCGCCGCTGACGCCCGGCAACGTCGACCCCGACGATCCTGAGGCCCGTCCGCTCGCCGACGCGTACCGCGGTCTGGCGGCCAAGCTCGCGCGAGCCTGGGCGCTGGCGGCGGGCATCCCCGACGCCGAGCAGGTGCGCCCCGAGGTGCGATTCCACGAGGAAGTGCGCACCTGGATGGCCAAAGAGGATGCCCGCGACCGAATCGCCAACGGACAACCGGTTCCCGACGACGTGCGCCGGCTCCTCGGCGACATCATCGTCACCTCCGCCCAGACCACTGGCGTGATCGACATCTACCGGGATGCCGGGCTCGAGCTGCCTGAGCTGAGCGCGCTCACCCCGTCGTGGGCTGAAGCGGCAGCGTCAGAGCCGAGCAGGGCGCGGCTCGCGATCGACGCGCTTAAGGCCAGCATCCTGGAGCAGTCCGCCGCCGTGACCCGCGGTAACGAAGTCCGCCGCAAACTGTTCTCTGAGCGCGTCAACGAGCTCATGGCGCGCTACGTGAACCAGCAGCTGACCGCCGCCCAAGTCATCGCCGAACTCGTCGAGATGGCGAAGGAGGTCGTCGCGGAATCCGACCGCGGCAAGCAGTTCACGCCGCCGCTAGAGACCGACGAGCTGGCGTTCTACGACGTAGTGGCCACGAACGAAACGGCGCTCGACGTGATGGGCGACGACGTCCTCGCGCAGATCGCCCGCGACCTCGTCGCGACGATGCGCCGCGACACCCGCACCGATTGGACCGTCCGCGAAGACGTGAAGGCCAAACTTCGGGCCAGCATCAAGCGGCTCCTGCGCAAGTACGGCTACCCGCCCGACCAGCAGCCTCAGGCGATCGTCCGCGTGATGGAACAGATGGAGGCGCTTGCGCCTCGCTACGCCGAAGAAAGCGACGCGTAGAGCCGAGCGCGACGACGCCGTACCCACGAGCGGGCGGCGACCCCGCATCGGCGGGCTGCCGGGGAAGCGCTCGCCGACCGACCGGCGCCCGAGCCGGGGGCG
>JAEZDB010000503.1 GCA_023429855.1 Actinomycetes bacterium | reverse complement strand
CCCCCACCACCCCCACACCCCCCCCCCCCCCCCCCCCGCCCCGCCCGGCGACTCAGCACCCCCGCGCCGGACCAACGGCCAGGGGTGATGACACAACGGAAGTGAGTCCGAAATGCGCTCCTACAGTACCGCTGACCCCGAGCACAACACCTACGCGCTGGCGATCGCCGACGCGATCGGCCAACACACCAAGGCGGCCCGCCTGGCCGCCGAGCAGGGCACCGAGCCTGAGCCGACGATCATCGAGGTTCCGGGCGGCCGGTGGACGCTCAGCCTCGGCGACGTCGTGCCCAAGTGGCAGGTCACCCGCGAGGACGGCAAGGCGTGGCGTTTTGCCGAAGACATCGACGCCGTGGCCACGGTCATGCGGACGTGCGACACCGAGCGGCCCGTCCCGTTCGTCCTGACCGAGCAGGGCGAGGCCCAGGCGCAGGTGATGGTCCATGCGTAAGCACGTCGACAACGAGGGCGTGGTTCGGTCGGTGACGATCACCCGCAGCGAGTGGCGCCGGCGCCGACGCAACCGCCGAACCGTCGACCGAGGCCGCACCTACGTCTGGGTGCAGTGCGAGCAGACTGGCCGCGTGCGGGTGCGCGCGAGGATCGTTCCCGATCGCAGCCCCGAGGCCCGCCGGACGGTGAACGCATGACGCCGCTGTTCGGCGGCCGCAGCCGCACCAAATGCGATCCTCCGGTGATCCCCGAGCACCGCCCGCAGTTCGATCCCGGCCAGGCCCGCACCGCATGGGGCGTGCTGCAGCTCGCCGGCGGCCTCGTGAGCGCCGCCGACCTGCGCGAGCGGTGGGGGGCTCCAGGGAAGCCGCTCAGCAAGCAGCGCATCCACGACTACACCCGCGAACCCGACTTTCCCGATCCCGTTGAGAACCGCCGCGGCGGCACCCTCTGGCTTGCGGCCGAGGCCGACGCATGGATGCGCAGCTACATCGAGCGCGAGCGCCGAGCAGGACCGCGGCCGCGGTTCGCCGGCGAAGGGGAGACGGGACGATGAGCGCCCGTCTGTGCGCTCCGCTCGCCGCGATCTGCGCGTTCGTCACGCTCAGCGGATGCTCGGCGCCCACAGTCGACGTCGGCGACAAGGCCGAGGGCGACGCGGTCACCGGGCGCGTGGTGAAGATCGCCGACGGCGACACGATCACCGTGCGCACCGACGCCGGCCAGCTGCGCAAGGTCCGCCTGCTCGCGATCGACACGCCCGAGAGCTACGCGACCCGCTACGGCTACACCGAGTGCGGAGGCGACGAGGCCAAGGCGGCCCTGCAGGCCCTCGTAGCGGCCTCGCCGAGGGTGAAGCTCACCACCGACCCCAGCCAGGACGAGCGGGACCGCTACGGCCGCTGGCTGGCCTACGTGGCTCCCGCCGGCGGCGGGCAGACGTTCCAGGCCGCCCTAGTACGCGCCGGGTGGGCCGAGGTCTACCGGTTCAACCGGTCCAGCCCTCCCCAGCGCGCCGACGACTACGACCAACTCGCCCGCCAAGCCCGAACCGCCCGCCTTGGCGTCTGGGACACCTGCGGCGGCTTCCACAAGAGGACGGGCCGACGGGCCGTCTGGTCGCCTGGTCAGTAAAGATGCTCGACGGCGCCCGGGGTGGGCGCCACGCAAACGGGGGAGCTGCGCGGCCTGATTCGGGGGAGTCGCGGCGCCATAGGGGCGCCGTTGCGCCGCGCGGCCACCCTCACGAGCAGAATTCGCCGCGGAGCTGGCTTGCGGGCTAGGGCGCGCCGACGCTTTCCGTCCGCTGGCGGTGGGATCTTGGCCGGGCCATTTGAAGGCGCCGTACCGCGTGCAGGAGCGGGCGGCGCCTTTGTCGCTTTCAGGGCACCTGCGCGACCGGCCCGCCTCATGCGAGGCTGGGATAGTTGGGTGATGCCGTTGCGTCGCCAGTGCCCAAGCGAGCGGCCGCGCCTGTTCATCAGCTCCCGCGCGCCGGGCCGATTTCACGTCACGCGACGCCGCGCGACGCCGCTGGGGCTGCTGCTGGCCCGCCTTCGCCGCTAGGAGCACCTGGTGGCCCGCGCGCAGCCTCGAGCATGGACGCCCGAGGAAGACGAGCAGCTGACGGCCGCTTACCGGGAGGGCCTAGTCCTGCGGGAGATCGCCGCCGCGCTTGGACTTGGAGTCCACCACGTCTTTACCCGCATCGAGGTCCTGCGCCGCCAGGGCGCCGACCTCCCGCCGCGCCGGCAGCGCTGGACCCACGAGCAGCGGTCGCTGCTTGCCGAGCTGCGAGCGTCGGGCTACTCGTTGCGCGAGCTTGAGCTGGAGTTTGAGCGCACCCGCGGCACGATCACCCGCCAGCTGTGCACCGTAAGGAAGCTGGGGTACGACCTCGGCGACGACAAGGGCGCCGCCGACCGCACCGGCCGGTACTGACGCGACCTGCCCCGGCCGCCGCCCGTCTGTAGTGATCCAGGATGGCTTGCCGGGCGACCGTCAACCGGCCGGCCGCCGGGCCCGATAGCTCTCCATGACCTTTCGACGCCATGGGCCAGCCTGACTGGCCGCGATCGCCACGGCCGCCGCGCGCTGAGGCGTCGTTTGATCGGCAGCACTCCCGCGCGGGAACTGCCAGGGATCCACTGCGCCGAGATAGCCGACGTCGATGCGTCGTCTTCATGCAAGAGCTGAGCCCGGTGCGACGGGGTCGCCAACAGTGGGGCGACCCCGTCAACCTCGCCTGCTTCAGCGCGGCAAGGGCAACCGTGGCTAGCTCTTAGTGGAGTGTTGCCCAGAGGACATCCATGTGGTGGACGTCATGCGCGCTGGGCAGGCGTTCTTGAACTGCCGAGGAGGCGGTGCCTGAGAACATGCAACCGTCGTGTGCCGGGTCGTGTCCGAGCGTGTCGTGGTCGAGGCCCGCGATCGCGTGGCCGAGCTCATGGCACGCGGTCTTGCGCTGTTGGATGTAGTCGGGCAGCAGCGACCTGTTTAGCTGCACGGTCATCTGATTGGCGTGACCGCCGGCGCCGTACCCGACCACACTCGTTAGGCCACGCCAGGTGTTGGTGCCCCACCAGCCATCCCAAGCGACGACGTCCGCCGAGTTGCTGTTCCAGTTCCCCAGATCTGCAGCCCACGAGCGTCCGGACCATTCGCCTCGTGCATGCTCTATGGCCGTCGAGCTACCGTTCGTCGCGTTGTTGAACAAGGTCAGCGTGGGCATATGGCCCCGATTTAGGTGGACGATGTTCCCGCCATCCATCCACCAGTGGTGGGCGCTCGCTGACGACGCGAGTCCCAGGCTTGCGACGACAGCAAGGACGCAAATACGCAGCGCGTTCTTCATCGCGACGACTCCCGGAGCAGGCCAGCCAGGTCGCTGGCGGCGTTGAGTTGGCTAGCGGGCCCACCTTCTAGGTAGCCGCGTAGGCGATCGTCAGCCTCGATCCGAAAACGCCCGTCGAGACTCACGAGGCCATACGCCTCGCGTGGCTGCCATTCGCCCGGCATCTCTGCTGGTTTGAGGAACAGCAGGTACTGCTCGCCGACCTTATACGGCTCGTCTGCGGCCGCCTCTCCCGAGACCGGTACGCCAGGCGGCACCACTAGAAAGTGGACGAGCGTGAACTCTGTCGCCGGCTTTGCTCCAGCTACGGTTTCGTCGAGCTTTAGCCGAACTGCCTCGCGATGCATGTCGGGCGCGCTCGGATCGGCCTTAGCATCTTCCGCCGTAATCGGCGGAGCCTTCTCGACGGAAACCACCGTCGCTTTGACTACCGTAGCCGCATCGCGGACGAGCGCCTTCGGGCTCTCATGGCGGGCCCAGTCGACTGACACCGGCGCTACAAGCACAGCGTTCGGCGCTTGCGTTGCAGTGTCGTTCGAGGCCTTGGGGGAAGGGGCCGCCGCGTATGCGACTGCGCTGACTACGACCGCTAGGCCGAGTCCCGCAAACGCAACTCGGATTGGTTTCTTCATGTATCCGTCCAGTTGTTGGTGGGTGGGTAGTGCCTTATAGCCCATCCCGCTGGACGAGTTGACGAATTTCTTTTGGCGGTCGCGTGGTCTATCCTCCGCAGGATGCGCCCATCGTTCGTGGTTCTCACCATCTCTGCCGGACTAGCCTTTTCCGCTGCGACCGCGATGGCGCAGACAGCCGAAGACGGAATGGCAGTCGTGCGGCCCGACGCGACGCTGAGCGGCAAGGGTAAGCTCACGATCCGCTTGGCGTGCATCGAGACTCCCTCCAACGCGAGCTGCGCCGGCAACTTCGAACTCAAGCTCCCGGGTAAAGACTGGACCTTCGCGAAGGGCTTCTTCTCCGAGATTGAGAGCGGTAAGGCAGAGGTGGTGACCGTCAACGTGTCGGCGAAAGCCCGTAAACACATGCGCAGCCGATGCTCAGCCAAAACGCGCGCTGTCGTCACGCCGATCGCCGAGTCCGAAGGGCCCGTGCGCACGAGCGCGGATGTGGATCAGCGCCCCGTGAAAGTCGTGCGCAAGTCTTCCGACTGCTAGCTACACCTTTGCTGCGCCCGCCGTTGGCGGGGCGCACGCGGCAAGGGTGAGGCGCATCCGATCAGGCTCCGGATCGCTCGCCAGCAGAGCGGCTCGGCGTTACGCGAGGTCCGGTTGGAAGCCGGACCACCTTCAAACCGGCACAGGCGGCGTGCGCCGTGCTCGCTCCGGCGACCCATGCAGCGCCCGCTCGCTCTGGCGCCTGGCGGCTCGGCGCTGCCGAGGGACCGATTGCAGGAAGCCCCGGCCGTCAAGACGTTGGATTTACCGGCGTTGTTGGATCTAGCGACGAGGTGGACGCCCGACATCGGGCCGATTCGCTGCGGTTCGCCGTAGTTGAAGCTGCGGAATCCCGAGATCCCAAACCCGTGGATTGCAGCCGTCGCTACGCCGCCGCGTTGCTGAGGTGGCGGGAGAGGGTCGTGCGGCCGACGCCAATCGCTGCCGCAACCTGCGAGAGCGGTGGCCGCGGCTCTTGCTCCAGTAGTGCACGTGCGGCCGCGAGTTTGGCGGCCG
>JAEZDB010000497.1 GCA_023429855.1 Actinomycetes bacterium | reverse complement strand
GCCGAGTTGCGGTGCTCGCCGGCGACGATCCGCGCGAGCTTGCGCATCCGGCTCGCCGCATGCCCCGGCGACCCGGCCGCGCCGACCTCGCTCAGCTCCAGCGCGAGCGCGCGACGTTCGCCACCCGTGGCCAGCGCGCAGAGGGCAGGTTCGATCCACGGCTCCCATGCCACTCCGAACTCCCGCTCGAACCAGGTCCGCCAGATCTCCTCGTCGGCCGGCCGCGCCTCGGAGCCGAACGGCCACGACTCCTCGCCCGCAAGGACAGCGCGGAGCTGGCCCGCCTCCGCTTCATCGTCGTAGCTGGCGACGACGAAGCCGTAGCCGCCGTTGCGACGCACGCCCTGGACGGCGTCCTCCGCCCGGTGTGCCGACCACGCGACCGGCCGCACATGGGCGGTGAGCGGATTGCGTCGGAGGCGGCGAATCAGGCGTTCGCCTGGGCGGTCCAACGCAAATCGATCCGTCGCTAGGAGATCAACCAGCACCACCGTGTCGGCCGGAGCCGCTTCAGCGAGGAGGCCCACCGCCACGGAGCTGGAGGTGCCGAGCACGCGCTTGTCGCCAGCAAGCGTGCCGACGCGCCCGGCGCGCCATCGCCGCGCGTCGGGGTTGCTGTCGAAGACGATGATGGGAGTCTCAGACATGAAAGCGGGCGCGGGCGGGCCCCATAGCGGCGCCCTCACGAGCGAGCATATGAAAGCGTCAGGGCGTCAGGTGTCGAACGGACCCCGATGCCGAGTGCCTCCGCGACGATCGACAGCTCGCGGACCCGGTCTCGCTTCGGCGGATGCAGCGACGGACGCGCAACGAGCGTCAATACCAAGTCGCCGCCGCCCGTTCCGCTCCAGTGCGGCTCCACGCGAACCAGCCGCCGGCGCCCGAGCATGCCCGGCGGAGCACAGCTGGCCCGCTCGTCGGCGGCCAGCGCGGCCAGCTCAAACAGCGTGATCCGGTCGACCGCCCCGGCAGCAACGCTGCGCTGACCGCCACGCTCGTGTTCGACCGCGCTGCCGCCGAGCGCCGCCGAGAGCCCAGCGACGATGATCTCGCGCGGGTCGAGCGACGAGCGTGCCGCCGCGTCGAGCGCGCCGAGCGCGTGTTCCAGGTCGCGAGCCGCCCGGTTCGTCTCAGCCCCGGTCGGGTTGCGGGCCAGCACGTCGACGGCATCGTGCTGCAGCGAGAGCCCGCGGACGACCGCAGCGGCGAGCCCGGCTCGGCCAAGCGCGTCGGCCGCGCGAGTTTCGAGCCCCCCGGCGCGCTCGGTAAAACGCCGGATCGCACGAACCAGCAGATACATCCCCAGCGGATAGACCACCAGCAGCCCGAGCCCGGCGGCTGGGTCGGCGAGGAACAGCGGCGCCACGGCGACCCAACGCATCGCTTCGGCGAGACTCCAGGCGCGCACACCGCCCGTGAGCAAGGCCAACGCCGGCACCATCACACTGGTCGTCGCCGGAACAATCGTGTCGCCGCCGCCCGGAAGCCACGCAAACGCCGCCGCCACGAGCGCCGAGAGCACGCTGGCGATCAGAACGCCGTTGCTCGGGGTGAGGGGGCCGACGTGCGCGCGGCCTGCGCGGATCACCGCCTCGATGAGGAGCGCGCCGACCGGCATCACGATCCAGGCCGGCCCGAAGGAGTCAGACACCGACGTGGCCGTCAGGGTGTCGCCCACGTAGCCCGCGAGACGCACCGCGTCAACGATGCCGAAGCCGAATCGCTCGAGTTCACGCCGTACCGACAGCCGTCCGCTCTCGGCGACCGTCGGCTCGGCGCTCGCTGGAACTTTGACCTCGAGCCCCACCCCGCGCTCGCCCGCGAAGTACGCGGCGCTGCCCCCGACACGCGCCAACTGCCGCCGCGACCACGCAGTCCCGACACCCGCCCGCGACGGCAGCACGCCGCCTCCGTCGTCTTCGATCCGCAGTTGGATCACGCTGCGGTGCTGGCGCCCCGTCAAGTGGATCACGGTCGCCGTCGGGGCGTGACGGACCACATTGTCGAGCTGGCGGCGCACCACGCTGAGCACGGCGTCCGCGACGACAGGCCCAAGCGCGAGGCGCCCGGCTTCTGCGTTCAGATCGACGTCCAGCCGGGGGAGGTCGTCGGCCTGCTCGCGCCGCAGCCGTTCCACGAGCGTCTCAAGCTCGGTCGTCTGCTGGCCGCTGGATTCACCGAGGTTCGCCTCTTGCTCGAGGCGGTCCTGAAGCAACGAAAGCTCGGTCGAGCGTTCGACGCGTTCAGCGTGCAGCGCGGCCGCGAGCCGATTCGCGCAGCGTCGCACCTCGCCTAGGCCGGCCCTCAGCCGATCGACCACACCGAGCTCGTGGATCTCCACGAGGTGCCACCGGTTGAGCGTCGACGCGGCGCTGCCGGTCACGCGGCCCATCCACAGGCCGGCGGCCACCGAAGCCGCAAACGCGATGTACGTCGTCAAGTACGTGCCATCCTCGTCAAACCCGCCGTCCGCGCCATCGATCAAGGCCCAGCTCGGAGCCACGACGCAAGCCATGACGATGAGCGCCACGACCCAGCGCCGTCCCGGGAGCGCCAGCCCCGCCAGGATGAGCCAGCATTGCGCTGACGTGATGTAGGCCCGTCCGGGGCCAGAGCCGCCGAAGACGATCACGACCGTCGACGCCGCGAGCGCCAAACCGACCAGCGTTCCGGGACGGCGCAGCACCCATCCGCGCAGCAGCCGCGGCCGCGCCACCCAGAGCCCCCCGCATACGACCTGGAGCAGTCCGAGTGCGATCAGCAGCTTGGGCGCCACATCGACCCGGAGCGCACCGGCGCCAAGCGCGTAGGCGATTACCAGCGTGGTGCCGCCGAACACTTGGATAGCGCCAACGAAACGCTGGAGGGCAAGTGCATGGTCACGGCCTAGGTGCTGGGCCGTCGGGTGGGGGAGCAGAGCGGAGATGGCAGCGGCCAACGTGAACGGGGAGGACCGCTTGAGCGTAGATGCGCCAGTACGCGAACGCCAGCTGCGGGCCCCGATGAACGTTGGCAAGAGATCCGCGTCGCAGCTGCCTAACTTGCCCCGGCATGCACTTCATCTCGCCCTCGACGGCGCACAGGCTGGTCGGTGCGGCGCTCGCGCTCCCGCTGCTGGCTGGGAGCCCGGCGGCGGCCGCTCCAACGCCCGAAGCTGAACCGAACGACTCGATCTTCCAATACAGCGGGCCGGTCGGCATCGACGGAGCCCGCGGAACGCTCGGCACCGCGAACGACCTCGACGTCTTCCTCGTGCGGCTTCGCCCGCAGCGGCAGGTGAAGATCACCTACGCCATCGTGAACCGGCCGGCATGCACGGGCTACAGCGCGGTCAACTTCAGCCTCCGGACGCCGACCGACGTCGGCATCAACGCCCCGTACGGCTCAGACGACTTCTACAGCTCGAGCGTCGAGACCTTCACGATCACCACCCCCGGCGTGTTCGGCGGCCCGAGCCAGGACTTCTACCTGCGGTTCTGGGCCAGCGGGACCACCGCGGTCGGCTGCCAGTACCAGTTCACCGTGGCCGGAGCGGCTGGCGAGGCGACCGACGCCATCGACCCCACGCCGCCGCAGACCTACCCCGTGATCGAGACGCCTGAGCCGAACGACATCGACGCGCAGGCGATCGGGCCGCTTGCCGCCGACACGCTCTACGCCGGAACGATCGAGACCGACAACGACATCGACCTGCTCTATGTGCCGATCAAGGCCGGGACGGCGCCGACCTTCGAGCTGCAGAGCACGGGCGGCGGCGTCGACGCCTCGATCGCCGTGCGCGGGTCGACCTCCAGCCGCGAGTACCTGTCGACCGATGATCAGAGCCTCGACAGCGAGACGCTCGCGGTCAGCTCGACCGACACCACCTACCTCGTCCGGCTCGACGGCACGACCGGCGCAAAGTGGCGGCTGCGCGTGACCCCGCCGCTGGCAGTCGGCTTCACGCCTGCTCCACCTCCGCCACCGCCGACGCCCGTCGAACCAGTCGAACCGCCGTACGTCGGGCGTCAGGTCAGTCTCTCCCGCACCAGCGGCCGCTACCGCGGCCGGGTGACGAGCAAGCAGAGCGCCTGCAACGCGGGCGTCCGCGTGACGCTTCGCCGCCGGGGCAAGAAGCAGACCTACGGCACCACCACCACGCGCAACGACGGCTCTTGGACGATCAGCCGACGGACCCTCCCGGGGAAGGTGTACGCCTCGGTCGACTACGAGGAGCGAAGCGGGTTCGCCTGCGGCTCCGACACCTCGCGCGTCCTCAAGCGCCGCTGAACTCGGCGG
>JAEZDB010000391.1 GCA_023429855.1 Actinomycetes bacterium | reverse complement strand
GGCACGCCGCGGTCAACCCGCCGCCGACGACCGCGACGTGGCGCCCGGCGAGCGGCTCGACCCGCAGGTCGATGGTGGAGGCGTGCCGCGCAACCCCGCCCGCGACGAGCGGCTCGGCCCAGCTGGGAATCCGCGGGGAGGAGGGGTTGTTGGCCAGCACGATGACGTCCGCGTCGAGCGGCCGCCCGTCGTCGAGGACGACGATCGCAGGCGGCAGGGCATCGCGTTCGCTGGCGGCGGTCGGCGCGTCAGGGGCGGCGGACGCGAGGCGCGGAAGGTCGACGCGTGCCGCTCGGCCGACGATCCATTCGACCGGCCCGAGCCCGGCGACGAGCTGGTCGACGAGCGCTCGCATCCCCAGCGGAGTCGGGACGCGCTCGCCCTCCGGCCGGCGCAGCGCGAGCTGCTGCGCCGCCGGTTCGGCTTCGACCAGGTCGCGCAGCTGCATCGGCCGGGGCCCAGGGTGGTGGACCTGCGGCGAGCGCAACCGATCCAGGACGAGCCGGCCCAGCTTCTCGTTCCAGGCGGTGGTCCACTCCGGATGGGGGTCCACGACGACAACCGAGGACGGCCACGGCTCCGGCCGCTCGGCCAGCGCGGCGAGGACGGCCAGCGCATGGGGCCCACCGCCGACTACGACCACCCGAAGCGCCATACCCCAACCATGGCGCATCGCGGCCGGGCGCAGCGCTGCCCGCTCCTAGAGCCGCTCGCTCTCGGCTGGGACGCGCAGGTGGGGGGCCGATGGTGGAGAGGACGAGCGGCGCGGCGCGACCGCGAGCGCCGTGAGGGTGAGCGCGGCGGCGACCAGGAACGCCTCGGGGCGCCCGAGGTAGGCGGCGGAGATCCCGGCAAGCGGGCCGCCGATGGCGAGCCCGAGGTCGAGGAAGGCGGTAAAGCCGCCGAGGGCCGCGCCACGCTGATCGTCGGGCGCAGCATTGACCACGATCAACGCGAGCGCCGGGAAGACCGCCGCGTAGCCGGCCCCGAGCAGCAGGCCGCCCACGAGCGCCGGTGCAAGCCCGTGCGCGCCCGCAATGAGGATGAGACCGGCGACCTGCGACGCGCACCCGGCGGTCAGCACGCCAAACGGACCCGAGCGGTCCAGCGCATAGGCCACAGCGAGCCGCGTGACGACCACGGCCGCAGCGACCGCCGTCAGCGTGAGGCCGGGGCTCGCGACGCCGCGATCGATCAGGTGGAGCGTCACGAGGCTGGCGACGGCGGCGTAGCCGAGGTTCGCGAGCGCCAGTGCGATACCGGGACGCACCGACACCTTCAGGATCAGCGGCGGACGCGGACCTGTCCGCGGCGGGTGGGGCGCCTCACGCTGGGTCGCCAAGACCGCGAGCAGCCCGGCGACCGGCACGACGATGACGGCCGCCCACACCGTCTGAAAGGAATCCGTGACGCTGAGGAGCAGCTCGCCGGTCGCCGTCCCAGCGGTCGCCCCGAGCCAGATCGCCATCCCGAAGAGCGCGATGGCGCTGCCGTGCCGCTCCTTCGGTGTGAGGTCGAGCGCCCACGCCATTGCGGCGGCGTAGACCCAGGACTCGCCAGCCCCAGCGATCATCCGTGCGGCGATCAGCGTGGGGTAGCTGTCCGATACGAACAGCACCACGCCGCCGACCACGCAGAGCGCCATGCCGCCGGTCACGACGAGCCGCCGCGACCGCTCGTCGGCGAGGCGCCCACCGAAGGGCCGGCAGAGCATCGCCGCGAGGGAAAGCGAGCCCACCGCGAACCCGGCCATCACATCGGTTCCGCCGAGAGGTCCCTGCACGTAGCGGGGAAGCACGGCCAGCGGGATGCCGACGCAGAGGAAGGCCGTCCACGTGGTGAACCACAGCAGCGCGATGGTCCGCGAAGGGGAGCGGGTGGGCACCCCACGACGGTAGACACTCGCCCGCGGCGGCCTCCGTTCGAGCACACGGAGCGGCGGCAACAGGACCAGCCCGCCCCTAGGGCACGACATCGCCCGGCTCGGCGCGCTACAGTCCCCGTTCGGACCTGTCCTTGGGCAGGTCCTTGTTCTGTCTGCTCAACACCCCGGAGAGCCACCATGGCCCGCGGAGATGTGCGCATCGGAGTCACGCTCGCTTGCGAGACGTGCAAGCGCCGCAACTACCAGACCACGAAGTCGAAGCGAAACACGCCTGACCGCCTGGCGATTCGCAAGTACTGCAAGTGGTGCAAGACCCATACTTCCCATCGGGAGACCCGCTAGTCGGGACTGCTGACCCGTGGCTCGTAACGACGACGCAGCAGCGCGCAGACGCGCGAAGCGCAAGGGGCAGGACCCCGACTCCTCGGCCGATGCGCCGCAGGAGCCGCTGACCCCTGGCCCGGAGGACGGAGCCGACGACGTCGTCGACGCCGTCTTCTCTGACGAGGTCACCGACACCCAGCACGCCGAGAACGTCGCGCGTGCCGGAGTCGTCGGGTCCCCGATCGACATGTCGCCGCCGACCGAGCCCACGCCGCTCACCGACTTCGACCCCGCTCCCGGCGGCGAGGTCGTCGGCGGCGAGTCCACGGCAGGTGGCGGAGGCCCTCGCGTCTTCCGCTTCTTCAAGGCCTCGTGGGCGGAGCTCAAGCGCGTGCGCTGGCCCGACCGCCAGCAGGTCGCGCAGGGCACCGCGGTCACCCTCGGCTTCGTCGTGATCGCCGGGGCCTACCTCGGCGTCGCCGACGTCATCGCCCGCCAGATCGTCAACCTCATCATCTAGAGGGACGGGAACCTTCCTTTATGTACCGCTGGTACGTCGTCAACACTTACTCGGGCCACGAAAACAAGGTCAAGAGCAACCTCGAGCATCGCGCGATGACGCTCGGCCACCGCGCCGCGCTCCGCCAGATCGTCGTCCCCACGGAGACGGTCAACGAGCTCAAGGATGGCGAGAAGAAGAGCGTCGAGAAGCGCACCATGCCCGGCTACGTGCTCGTTCAGATGAACCTGAACGAAGACACGTGGGGCCTGGTTCGCGGAACCCCCGGCGTCACCGGCTTCGTCGGTGCAGGCGATGAGCCGATCCCCCTCACGCAGGGCGAGATCGATCGCCTCCTCAAGCGCGGTGCTCCCACCACTGGTGGCGGCTCCAGCGCGCAACAGACTGGTACGGCCGGCGCCACCGCGCGCCCCCGGGTCAGCCAGTTCACGATCGGGGAGTCCGTCAAGGTCATCTCCGGCCCGCTCTCCGACTTCTCTGGCGAGATCGCCGAGATCAACGAGGACGCGGCGAAACTCAAGGTGCTTGTGTCAATCTTCGGCCGTGAGACCCCGGTCGAGGTTGGCTTCGACCAGGTCAAGAAGGTCTGACGCAAAGATGGCTAAGAAGGTTCTCACCACGATCCGGCTCCAGGCGCCGGGTGGGCAGGCATCCCCGGCACCGCCGGTCGGCCCTGCCCTGGGTCAGCACGGCCTGAACATCATGGAGTTCGTCAAGGCGTTCAACGCCCAGACGGCTGCAGACAACGGCGTCACCATCCCGGTCGTTATCACGGTCTACGAAGACCGCTCGTTCGACTTCGTCGTCAAGACCCCGCCGGCGGCCGTGCTCATCAAGCAGGCCATCAACCTGGCGAAGGGCTCCGGCACCCCGCACACCGTCAAAGTCGGCCAGATCAGCACCGCCCAGCTGCGCCTGATCGCCGAGAAGAAGCTGCCCGACCTGAACGCCCACACGGTCGACCAGGCGATCCCGATCATCGCCGGCACGGCACGTTCCATGGGCGTGGAGGTCGTTGACTAATGGCGAAGCACAGCCGCGCATACACGGAGGCGCTCGCACAGGTCGACCGCCTTCGCGAGTACCAGCCTGCCGAGGCGATCAGCCTCCTCGCGACCCTCCCGAACAAGAAGTTCAACGAGTCCGTCGAGGTGCACGTCCGCACCGGCCTGAACGTCCGCCACGCGGACGAGCAGCTCCGCGGGACGATCGCGCTCCCCAACGGTCTCGGCAAGTCCGT
Organism: Actinomycetes bacterium; assembly: GCA_023429855.1. Classification (GTDB taxonomy): domain Bacteria; phylum Actinomycetota; class Thermoleophilia; order Solirubrobacterales; family Solirubrobacteraceae; genus JAGIBJ01. Next base: position 631 of record JAEZDB010000391.1, on the reverse strand, counting down.
CACCGTCGCGGTGTTCGCCGCCGGCCCGAAGGCCGCCGAGGCCGAGGCCGCCGGTGCCGACTTCGTCGGGACCGACGACCTCGCCAAGCGCATCGAGGAGGGCTTCTCCGACTTCGACGTCGTCGTCGCCACCCCCGACCAGATGCCGCTCGTCGGTCGTCTCGGCCGGGTCCTCGGCCCGCAGGGCAAGATGCCGAACCCGAAGGTCGGCACCGTGACGATGGACGTGGCCAAGGCGGTCGAGGAGTCCAAGTCCGGCAAGGTCGAGTACCGCACCGACCGCACCGCGATCGTCCACCTGACGATCGGCAAGACCAGCTTCGACGAGCGCATGCTGCGCGAGAACTACGCCGCCGTGATCGAGGAGATCATCCGGGCCAAGCCCTCGGCGGCGAAGGGTCGCTACATCCGCACGATCACCGTGGCCAGCACGATGGGCCCCGGCGTGAAGGTCGACCCGTCCCGTACCCGCGACATCCTCGGCGAGGAGGCTGCTGCCGCCACCGCGGCGTAGCCACCCACCGAGGCCGTCCTGAGACCGCCGGCTGGCGCCCCGACCTGGGGCGCCGGAAGCCCGGCAGAGGAGGCAAGTGAACAGGGACCAGAAAGCAGCGGCGGTCGCCGAGATCGC
>JAEZDB010000379.1 GCA_023429855.1 Actinomycetes bacterium | reverse complement strand
GCGCACCTCGTGGAGGTGCGCACCACATCACGTGTTCCTGGCTGGTCAGGAGCGGTGCTCTAGCTGAACTCGGGGCCCTAGGAGGCCGGGGTCAGGTTCAGGTTGAGCGAGTTGTTTCCCCCCGCCGTGAGCGGCGAGATGAAGCCGTTCAGCAGACCGCAGCCGTTGAGATCGCTGATGGCGTACTTGCCGGCGATCGGGCCACCCGAGAGCGGGAGGAACTCGTCCTGCGTGGACTGCAGGTTGATCGTCGACAGCTGCTTGGTCTGGCAGCTGTTGCCGCCCTGAATCGGAATGGCGCCGAAGAGCTTGAGCTCCTTCAGCTTGATTCGGACCTTGGAGCTCGTCTTCAGGACACCGTCGACCAGCGAGCCGGTCGTCTTGCCCGACGGGACCAGGCCGACGCGAGCGGTAACCGGCAGGAAGCCGAGCGTGGTCAGACGCGCGCTCGTGTCGTTGAGCAGGAGGTCGGCGGTGAACGAACCGTCAGCCAGCTTGAGCTGGGCATCGATACTGCCCGTGATCGGGAGCGAGCCGCGCGTGAGGGTATTGATGTTGGTCGAGCCCTTGAGCGAGTACTTGTAGTTGACGATGCCGGTCGGGGTCGGCGTCGGGGTCGGCGTCGGCGTCGGAGTCGGAGTTCCGCCCTCGGTCAGCTGGAACGTGGCGAGCTGCAGGTTCTGTTCGGCCGGGTCGAGCTTGCACGGGACGTTGAAGGTGCCCGGGTCGCCGTCGATGTCGGCGTACGGCTGGCGGTCAATGTCGGTCGGCGGAGTGTTGAGGCCCTCGACCGGCGAACCGTCCTCGTAGTGGCCGTACAGGTTGAGGATCAGCTCGGTCAGCACGATCTTCGCGGTGCCGGGCACGTCGAGCGTCAGCGACGGGGTCGTGCCCGAAGCGTTGAGCACCAGCGGGTCCGGGATCGGCGGAACGACGGTGTACGGCTCCACGTCGATCGGCACGCGCACGTTGACGCCCGTGCCGTCGGGGAGGTTCACGCGAGCACGCGAAGCGGTGCCCTTACCGGGCTTCTGCGCCTCGGTGACGCCGCCGATGACCGAGAGGCCCTCGACGAGGCCAAGGCCCTGAGCCGTGGTGCCGCCAGCCGAAGCCTTCGCGGTAATCGCGAACGGAGCGGTCGGCTCGCCAACCGGCCAGCTGTCCGGGATGTCGAGCGTGATGTCGAGCGAGAGCGGCTGCGTACCGATCAGCGGGAACTTGCAGCGGTAGTCAAGCTTGGCCGTCTGAGCAGCCTGAGCGGTCGAAGCACCCATGGCAACGACCGAGGCGGCGCCGGCGATCGCCAGCATGCCCACCTTGCGGGACTTAAGGGACACTTTTCCTCCTGGGGCACGGCTCCGAGGAGCCCTACCTGGTGTGGTTGAACCGTCGCGGAACAAACGACGGCCCGGCAAGTTTGGGCGATCTGTGAGCGAGAACACGCGAGACGTCCCCCGAAGAGCCTGGGCATTCCTCCAGAAACGTCGAGATATCCAGGGTTTTTGACGCAAGGCGGGAACCGAAAATTCGCTCTTACCACGCGTCTCGAAGTTGGCACGACTGGGGGCATCTTCAGCGCAACCTCAGCCGTCGCGGCAACGCTAGCCCGTATTCCGGTGACTTTGCGATGGCGGGCAGGCGCTTGGCATACGGGTTAGCCTTGACCGGTCCCATGGCGTTGTCCCCCTCTGATGCCAGGCCGCCTACGCGGCCCTCTGCCATCCACGTGTTGGCCGACCCGGTCAACCGGGCGGTGGTGCTCGCGCTCGGTGAGGCGCACGATCAGGGGATCGAGTCGCTGGTCGTGACGGAGGAGGCGCTCGCCGACGCCACGCCGCGGTTGATCCGCAGCCGTCTGCGCGACCTGGAGCGGGCGGGCATCGTCGAGGCCGCCTCCGCGGGGCCGAATCAGCCGCGTCAGTGGCTGTTGACGACGGCGGGCCGGGACTTGTTTCGTCTGCATGCCTTGATGACGCGCATCGTGTTGCGTGCGTCGCGCCTACCGGCGGCGAGTCCGCCGGTGCTGCGTGAACGGGCAGTGGCGGCGGCGTTGTCGGCGTTCGCGGATCCGGTGGTCATGCAGATCACCCGGGTCTTGGCAGCGGCGAGCGGGCCGATTGGACCGACGGCGCTGGAGGAGGGCTGCCAGCCGGTGGCGCGCAGGACGCTCTACCGCCGGTTGACGCCGCTGCTGGAGGCCGGGGTGGTCGAGCGGACGAGCGGCCGGACGGTGCCTCGCACGACGTTCTATGCGTTGACTGACCGTTGGCGTCCGACGGCGGCCGTGCCCATGCTTGCCGCGTGGTGGGAGAGCCGACACTGGTCGGAGACGCCGGGTTTTGCCCCGTCGAGCTTTGCCGGCGTCTTGCAGGCCGCGCTGCCGCTGGCGCGCATGGAGGGCGTACACCACGGGAAGCGCGTGCTCTGGCGCGTCACCGACGCCGACGGCGCACCGCTTGCGAGCGGCGCGCTCGCGGTCGACGGCGACCGGCTGCGCGCCGTCGCGGCGGGCCACGAGAGCCTGGGCGTGGGCGACGACGCCAGCTCGGGCTCTGATTCGGAGGCCATCATCGTCAGCGAGGTGTCGGGTTCGGCGATGGCGTGGGGCGCGGCGATGGTCAGCGACCGCCGCGACGACCTCATCCTCTCCGGCGACGCCACGGTAACGCAGGCAGCGATCGCCGCCGTGCGCGCGGTGCTGCTGGCCTATGTGCGCTAGGGCTTAGCCACAGGCGAGGGT
>JAEZDB010000127.1 GCA_023429855.1 Actinomycetes bacterium | reverse complement strand
GGCCAGGAAGACCTTGTGGCCCGGTTGCGCCGGCTGCGCCAGTCGCTCCCTGCGGGCCAGCGGCGCCGGTCATGCCGCGCTCGCCCTTCTCCCCTTGGACGCCCTGCGGACCGGCGGGGCCAGCGGGACCCGTGCGGCCGATCACGACGCCGCTGTCGAGCAGGCTCGAGGAAGAGGTTGAGGTCGTCGAGGTCGACGACGACGAGGACGGCACGGGGTTGCCTGCGGCGTCGGTCATCGGCTCCTCGCCGACGAGGATGCGCATCGACAACGCCGCATCGCCGGAGCGGCACTTCAGCGTCCGCTTCTGGGCGATGTAGACGGTGCCCTGGCCGATCCGCGAGCTCCGGCGGAAGCAGAGCTGCATCTTGCGGGTCGTGTCTTTGCGGACGACGCTGACGTTCGCGACCTGCACGTTGTCGTCGATCGACGGCGTCGCCGTGGGGTCTGTCGTTGCGGCTCCGGCCGGAGCGGCCGGCACCGCGCAGCTGGCGATCAGCGCGAGCGCAGCTCCGCGTCGGAAGCGGCGAGCAAACAAGGGCGCGGGGGGCAACATCAGGGTGCGGGGGAAGCGGGAAGCCGGGACTCCGTGTCTCGGTAACCGCGCTACCTCCCTTATCGCCTGGCGTACTCGAACTCTTGAGAGGCCCAGAACTCCGTCATACCCAGCCACTCCAGAAGGTGGACGGATACCCGCGTCGAAAGGCCCGTTGCAAGCGTTCGACCAGCGGATCTCCCAGGCGATGCTTGACTGGTCATTGCGCGCTGAACCGCGCGGTCGGCCGTCGACTCGTAGGCCCCGAAATCCCCCGTCGTGACGGGGGGATTCGCCAGAACATTCAACCTCTAGCAGACCTTGAGGTTGCTGTCATTCAGGCTTAGGTCGAGCCTGAGCTAGTCCCCCCTCCCGACCTCGCGCGGCGACGCTACGTGCCGAGCCTCACACCGCCGGTGCGCCAGCGCTGCGCTACAGTCCGCCGCCACATCTACGAGAGCGATGCGACGGGAACCCGGTGAAACTCCGGGACGGGCCCGCCACTGTGATCGAGAACGGCCGCCGCAGGCCCCCGCCCCCGAGGCGGAGCAGCCACTGAACGCGATGCGTTTGGGAAGGCGCGGCGTCACCGCTCGAGAGTCAGGAAACCTCGCGCGCTCTTCCTGTCGAGCAGCCCCCGGGGACCGGGGCTGGAGGCACCATGTTGAGACTCTCGTCGGCCCCTGTTCGGGTGGCCGCCGCGCCGTTTGGCGCACCCCATCCAACGCCCGCGGCGTACCGCAAGTCGACCGCAGGACCGCCCCATGGCGGATGAAACGTGCCCCAAACTCGGGGGCCAGCTCGAGCGGCTCGCCGCCCTGGGCGACCGCTTCCCGATCACCTGCCAGACACGCCCGCCTGGACCGTGGACACCCGCGACCGACCTCACGGGCACCGCGAGTTCCGCCTGGCCGGAGATCATCGACGCCTACGCCGACACGCTCGGCACGACCCAGCGCCGGATCGCCGCGTCGATCGCCCTGCAGCATCACGGCACCCGCGTCGCCGGACTCGCGATCGGCTCGTGGGCGCTGCTCGGCGCCGTCCCGTCGCTGAGCGCCGAAGGGCTCCACGTCCGCTTCGACCAGGGCCGCACGACCGAGCTCTGGCTTCCCGAGCCGCGGCGGGCTGAGCCGTCCAGCCCGCGCGAGCCTCAGCTTGAGACGCTCGGCCGCGAGCTGTTCGGCCATCTGCGCCCCGTGGTCGACGCCGTTCGCCGCACCGCGCCCCTGAACACGCGGCGCTGCTGGGGCAACCTCGCCGCGTCCTGCGCCGGCATCTTCTGCGCGCTCGACCGGCTCGTCCCTCCCGAGCGAACTGCGGAGATCCGCGCCCACGCCGCCGCCTTCTTCGCGGTACCCGAGTGGCCCGTCTTCGGGCTCGTCGACTGGCAGGTCTGGGGCGGGCCGCCCAGCGACGGCCTCTGCCACGAGCGGCGCACCTGCTGCCTGATCCGCGACATCCCCGGCAAGCAGCCGTGCGAGAGCTGCTCGATCCGCCCACCGGCCGAACGTCGCGCCGCATGGGAGGCGTCGCTGCGCGAGTTGCGGCGCCCCTCCGCCCCTTCCCTTCCTGTCGCTTCTGCCCCGATCCACCTTCCGGAGACCACATGACCCCAAACCCCCCGTCCAGGTCTCGCTGGCGACCTGCCCGCCGGGCCGCTGCCGCAAGCACCCTCGCCGCGACCGCTTTGCTCACCGCCGCCTGCGGTTCGACCGAGCAGAACGTGAGCTCCGCCGCGACCGCCCCGGACTCGCCGCCGCAGGAGCTGCGCATGGCGACCTCGTTCGCGATCGAGAGCGTCGATCCGCTCAAGGAGGGCTTTTGGAGCCCGGAGTTCGGCTACGGCGAGCTGCTCATGCGCCCGTCGAGCGACGGCGTCCCGAAGCCGTGGCTGCTCAAGGACCTGAGGCAGGTCGACGACCGCACCTGGAAGCTGACATTGCGCGACGGCGTCACGTTCCACGACGGCAACCCGCTCGACGCAGTGGCGCTCGTCGCGGTGCTGCGCCGCCAGCTGAGGGAGGGCAGCGCTGCGAAGGCGACGCTTCCGGGATCAAAGGCGACCGCCAGCGGACCGCTGCAGGTCACCTTCACCACGAAGAAGCCCGAGGCGACCCTCCCGCACATCTTCGCCGACGAGTCGCAGTTCCCGATCTACGACGCCAAGGCCGCCGAGGCTGCGGGCGACAGCGCAGAGAAGATGCTCGCCGCCGGCATCTACACCGGCCCGTACCGGCCGACCGCCCTGAACTCGCGCGAGATGTCGCTCGAGGCCTACCCGAAATACTGGGGCGGCACGCCACCGCTTCCGGGCGTGAAGCTGCGGTTCATCCCGGACGCCGAAGCGCGGATCCTGGCGGTCCGCAACGGCGAAGCCGACATCGCGCTCTACCCGCCGACCGCCGTCAAGCGCACGCTCGAGGGCCGCACCGACGCGTTTTACGTGACGCCGCCGCAGGGGGTCGAGGGCATCCGCGTGCCGCTCAACCAGCGCAGCGGCCCGTTCGCCGACGTCGCGGTGCGCCAGGCGTTCAGCCTCGGCATCGACTACGCCTCGCTCGCCGACGACGTGATGGACGGCGCCTACGACGCGGCAGTCGGCATGTACGCCAAACAGCTCGACTTCGCGGTGGCCAACCAGCAGACCGACACGGCCAAGGCGGCGGCCCTGCTCGACGGCGCCGGGTGGCGGGCCGCCAGCGGAGGGGTGCGCGAGAAGGACGGCAAGCCGCTGGCGATCACCCTGTTGGTCTACCCGCAGCAGCCCGACCTGAGGCCGCTCGCGGTCGCGGTGCAGGCGCAGCTCAAGGCCGTCGGCTTCGACGTGAAGATCCAGGAGGTCGACGACATCGACGCGGCGATGCGCGAGCGGTCGGGCTGGGACGCCGGGTTGGTCTTCTCCGGGTCGGTCGGCTTCAACGGCGACCCGGTCCAGCCGCTCAAGCAGTACCTCGCGTCGACCGGCGAGAGCAACTACGGCGGCGTCGACGACGACCAGCTCGATCAGATCTCGAGCGACCTCGCCGAGACGTTCGATCCGGCCAAGCGCAAGGCGCTGCTCGCCGAGGCGCAAGACATCGTGATCGCCAAGCAGGCCTACCAGGTGTTCCTGGCGGTGAAGCGCTTTCCGGCCGTCGTCGGCCCGGCGTACCGCGGTTACGTGCCGTCGACGAGCTTGACCCACATCACGGTGCAGACGGGGCCCTCGGCCGGATGACCGCTGCGCGGAGAGTGACCCAGGCGCTGGTGACCCTGCTGGGGGCCAGCGTCTTGGTGTGGGCGCTGGTGCCGCTCGCACCCGGCGACCCCGCCAGCCGAGTCCTCTCCGCGCGCGGCCACCCGCACCCCAAGCCGGCCGAGATCGCCGCAGTCCGCGAGGAACTCGACCTCGACCGACCGCTTGTGCGGCGGTATCTGCTCTGGCTCTCGCGCGCGGTTCGGGGCGACCTGTCGGACTCGTACCGCTCGGGGAAGCCCGTCGCCGAGGAGATTGGCGCGCGCCTGCCCGCGACGGCCCTGCTCGCCGGCTGCGCGCTCGGCATCGCCTTGGTG
>JAEZDB010000132.1 GCA_023429855.1 Actinomycetes bacterium | reverse complement strand
CACGGGCCCGCCCACGCGCGGCACCTGCGCGGGGGGTGGCTGACGCCGAGCCCGGCCGGCCGGCTCGTCAGTCCAGCAGCGGCCCGAGCTGCGGCTCGCGGCCATGCAGCTCAAACGCCCGGAACTGCGAAAAGTGCTCGTGGCCGGGGCCGTGGAAGTCGGCAGAGCCGGTCGTGAGCAGACCGAGGTCTTCGGCAAGGTCGGCGAGGAAGTGCGTCTGGGCCTCGTCGTGCTCGATGTAGAAGGCTTCGACGCCGTCGAGACCGTAGCCCTGGAAGCGCCGGATGATCGCACCGACGCGCTCGTGGGGCCCGACGTCCCAGAACGGGTGGGCCCACACGGCGACGCCGCCCGCCGCGTGGATCACGTCGATCGCCTGCGGGACGGTCGGGTGGGTGCGCGTGCGGAAGGCCGGCTTGCGCTCAGTGAGGTACGCGACGAGGACGTCGCTCGGGCTGCCTTCGAGTCCTTCCTTCGCGAGCCGCGCCGCGTTGGCCGGCTCGTCGAACACGGCCGACGCCAGGTGCGGGCGCCCGATCGCCAGTCCGGCCTCGCGGCGGCGTGCGAGCGGCGCATCGGGCACGGTCCAGCCGAGCTCGCGTAGCGCCGCCGCCATGCGGTCGGCGCGCGCTTTGCGGTCGGCGCGAAAGTCCTCCAGCGCCTCGAGCAGCGCGGGGTCGCGATGGTCGACGCCGTAGCCGAGGATGTGGAGGTCGTCGCCCTCGGGGTCGATGCTGGAGATCTCGACGGCGGGGATCACTTTCACCCCGAGGGCGGCGCCGGCGTCGAGGGCCTCAGCGGTCCCGTCGACCGCGTCGTGATCCGACAGCGCAAGCACTTCGACCCCGGCGCGCGCGGCGGCCTCCACCACCTCGCGGGCCGACAGTTGCCCGTCGGACCACACCGAGTGCGACTGGAGGTCGAACGTCGGCCGACCGTCGCGAAGAAACCGGCTCACGCGAACCCCTGCACCTGCCGCAGTCAATCAGCTTCGCGGTCGGACGGCGCGCGGCCCGCGACCAGCGGCGAAGGAGGCTACGTCCGTCGCAGGGGTTCCCAGGCTGCTCCGCGGCTTGGGCGCTGGACGCGTCGCGTCGCGTAGCGCCCAGACAGCTCCCGCTCCCACACCGGTTTTCGGGGCGCGCAGGCCCGCTGAACGGCGCGGCGCCTGACCGGCCAGTGGTGCGTCGGTGCGGGGGCGCGTCGCTTCAAGCTGCAGCACGCTCCTGCATGGTCGGGAGAGTGCTGGGCATCAACGCGGTGGCTCCTAAGCCGTCTTGCGGAGTGAGCGGTGCGGGGCGCGGCGGCCCGAGTCGGGCGAGTCGCTGCTCTTGAGGCGGCGGACGCTGAGCTCGCCGAACTTCGGCTTGGGAAGCCCGAGGTGACCGTAGAGGTCGTCGAGCTCCTGCTCCAGACTCGTGAGCCGCTTCATGTGCTCATCGGGTGTATCGGACCGCATCCCGTTCCACGGTACGCCCCCGGTCGGCGGCAACACCCCGGTTCGCACCGGTGGAGTGCTCGTGGACCACCCTGAGGCGAGTGGTTGGTCCTCTTGGGGTCGATTTCGACGATCAATCCCCTTCGGAGACCCCTCCGTGGCGCGAGAGACCCCTTTACGGGCGTCAGACGCGATGTGCTCGTTTTGGGCCGACTTTTCGACCTCAAAACGAGCCTGGAGCGTCTGGTTATGGTCGAGCAGGTCCCCCCGTCCCCCACGGCCCAGTGCTCGGCGCACGTGATCCGTTGGGCCCGTCCGCCGCGTAGTCCCTCTACACACCGCCGCTCGGCAGTAGGAGGGACGATGACGAGCACCACTGATCAGCCTGCCGCGACGCGGGCCCAGGCCACCAGCGACCCGCACGCCGGGCCTGTGCCCAAGTCGGCACTCCGGGCCGACGCGGCAACCCGCGGCCGCGGCCGCGTGCAGATGCTGAACGCCACCAAACCTGGTGGCCTCGACGGCTGGACGCTCGACCTGCCGCGCTACGAGCTCCTGCGGCAGCACGTACTCGACAGCATCGACGCCCTCGCTGGCGACGACGGCGCGGTTTCGCTGCCCGAGATCGTCGCGGCAGCGCAGGCCCAGTACGCGACCCACCCGCTCTTTCCGGGCGGGCGCCTGCGTAACTACGTGAACTTCACGACGATCGACCTCGAAGCGCGCTGCACGATCGAGCGGATCCCGGGCGAGTCTCCCGTGCGGATCCGTCGCTGGTCAGGCGCGTTCGACGCCGCTCAGGCCGCCTAGCGCAACCGCGAATCACCCTGATCGGGCGAGGGCGTCCGGTCAGCGACACGGCACTGTCGGGCGCATGCTCCGTCAGATCCGAGACATGCCCGCCGGAACCTTTGGCTTCGAAGCCATCGGGGAGGTCGAAGACAGCGATTGGGAGCGCGCCGTGGAGCCCCTGCTGCGCGAAGAGATCGCTGCCGGCCGCAAGCTGCGCCTGCTCTACGTCCTCGGGGCGCGCACCCGTGAAGTCGAGGACGACGCCGTCAAGGCCGACCTCGAGTTCCGGGCGCGGCACGCGTCGTCGTTCGAGCGCGTCGCCGTCGTCAGCGACGAAGACTGGGTCAAGCCCGCCCTTGCGGCGCTGTCCTTTCTGATGCCGGGCAAAGCAAAGGGCTTTCGCAGCATCGAAGTCGAGACCGCCAAGGCCTGGCTCGCCGCCGCCTAGCGCGCAGAAGAGGCCGCCGCGATGACGCACTCCAGCACCCCGAATCCTGACCCGGCGACGGGCGCTGCGGCGGCCGACGGAGGCTGGTCGCCGGGGAGCCGCCGCCGCGCGGTGCTGCTGTCGATGGCGATGTTCGTCCTGGTCGTCGACACGTCGCTGATGAACGTGTCGATCGGGAGCGTCGTCGAAGACCTCGACACCACCGTCAGCGGCGTCCAGGGCGCCATCGCGCTGGAGGCGCTGGTCTCTGCCGCGTTCATCTTGATCGGCAGCAAAGTCGCGGATCTGATCGGCCGAAAGCTCGCGTTTACGCTCGGTCTCCTCGGCTACGCGCTCGGGGCGCTTGCGATGGCGCTGGCGCAGAGCCTTACCGCGATTATCGTGTTCTGGGCGATCATCGGCGGCCTCGGCGCGTCGCTGCTGCTGCCCTCGATGCAGGCCCTGATCCACGGGAACTTCGAGGGCAAGGAGCAGACGAAGGCCTACGCGCTCGTCGGCGCCGCAGCCGCCATCGCTGCCGCGGTGGGGCCGCTGCTCGGGGGCTTCCTCACCACGTTCCTCTCGTGGCGGGTCGGATTCATGCTCGAAGTCGCGATCATCGCGGTCGTGATCCTGGGCCTGCGGGATGCCAGGGACGTGGCCTACACCGGCCCGCGGGAGGTCGACGTGGTCGGGGCCGTGCTCTCCGCCGTGGGCATGGGCGGGGTCGTGATCGGCATTCTCGTGTGGCAGGAGGGCGGCGAGTTCGTCGGCGTGCTCATCGCCGTGGGTCTCGTCGCGCTGGGCTCGTTGGCGCGGTGGCTGGTGCGCCGCAAGGCCGCCGGCAAGCCTGCGCTGCTCGACTCGGGCCTCTTCAAGTCCGACATCTTCCGCCTCGGAATCACGTCGCAGATGCTCCAGAACATCGCGCTGGGCGGCGTGATGATCGCGATGCCGATCTACCTCCAGATGGTCTTGGAGTACAACGCGCTGGAGACCGGCATCACGCTCGCACCGCTGTCGCTGACGATGTTCGCGGTGGCGCTGCTAGCCGGCAAGCGGGGCGGCAACCAGCGCCCGGCTGCCCTGATTCGCGCCGGCGCCGGGCTGCTGACGGTGGGGACGTTTCTGATCGCCCTCGTGGTCCCGCGCGCTGACTCCGGTTGGCTCTTGGCCGTGCCCCTGGCGCTCACCGGCTGCGGCCTCGGGCTGCTCGTGTCGCAGCTCAACAACTACACGCTGTCGCCGATCTCCTCCGAGCGCGTGAGCGAGGCGGCCGGCGTGAACTCTGCGGCGGGCTCGTTCGGCCTTTCGTTCGGGCTCGCGTTCGCCGGCGCAATCCTGCTCGCGACGCTCTCGGTCACGTTCACGCAGATGGCAAAGGACAGCACCGTGCTGCCGCCCGCTGCCCAGGAGCAGGTCGCGAGGGCGCTGGAGGAGGACGCCGAAGTCATGAGCAACACGCGACTTGCCGCGCAGCTCGAGGGCCAGCCACAGGAGATCCAGGACGAGGTCCTGCGGATCAACGAAGAGGCCCGCCCGCTCGCCCTCCAGGTGGGCCTCCTGGTGCCGATCATCGCCGGACTACTCGGGTTCAGCAACGGCATGCGCATGATGAAGCGGCCCGACCCGGCGCCGTCTGAGCACGCGGGCATGGTCTTCGACTGACGCAGCGCGCGGTGCGGCGGGGTTCGCCGCACCGC
>JAEZDB010000106.1 GCA_023429855.1 Actinomycetes bacterium | reverse complement strand
CAACGGAGGAACCCGGCATGGCGAACGAACTGGCAGGACGAAAGATCGCGATCCTCGCGACCGACGGCGTAGAGCGCGTCGAGCTCGAGCAGCCACGCAAGGCCGTGGTCGACGCCGGCGCCGACGTGACGCTGCTGACGATCGACGCACTCGCGATCAAGATCTTCGAGCACGACGAGGGCCCGGCCGGCGAAGAGCAGGCCGACGGGCTCGTCGCCGAGTTCTCCGAGGCCGACTTCGACGCACTCCTGCTTCCGGGCGGCGTCGGCAACCCCGACAAGCTGCGCGCCGACGACGGCGCCGTTGCGTTTGCCCGCGGGTTCTTCGACGCGAAGAAGCCCGTCGCCGCGATCTGCCACGCGCCGTGGCTGCTCGTCGAGGCCGACGTCGTGTCGGGCCGAACGGTCACGTCGTACCCGTCGGTCAAGACCGATCTCGTCAACGCGGGCGCACGCTGGGTCGACGAAGAGGTGGTCGTCGACGAGGGCTTCGTCACGAGCCGGGACCCCGGCGACCTCGAGGCGTTCTGCGCCAAAGTCGTCGAGGAGTTCGCCGAAGGTCGCCACGAGGCGCAGCACGCCTAGCGGCTGCGCAGCCGCTCCCCCTCGACGACCTTGGCCCGACTCAGACGCAGCGACCCCGCCGGCCCTGGCTGGTCGCTGCGCCGACGCGGCAAAGGCTTCGAGCTCTTCGATGCCCGGGGCCGCAAGCTCACCGGCGAGGCGTCACGCGAGCGCGTCGAGGCGCTCGTCATCCCGCCCGCCTGGCAGGACGTGTGGATCTCGCCGTCGGAGCGGGGTCACATCCAAGCCACCGGCATCGACGCCGCTGGGCGCCGCCAGTACCTCTACCACCCAGAATGGACCGCGAGCCGCAGCCGCAAGAAGTTCACGCGGATGGGCGAGTTCGCGGCCCAGCTCGCCGCACTGCGCGAAGCCGTGGAGCGCGACCTCGCACACGCCGATCACCTGGAGCGCGCCGCGGTGCTCGCGGGCCTCACGCGTCTGCTCGACGTGGGGTTCTTCCGCGTCGGCAGCGAGCGCTACGCCGCCGAGAACCGCACGTTCGGCCTCACGACGCTGCTGCGCGAGCACGCGACGGTCAAGCGCGACGGGACGATCGTGTTCGACTACGTGGCCAAACACGGCCGCCGGCGCGTGCAGCGTACGTCCGACGGCGAAGTCGGCGAGCTCGTCGCCCGACTCAAGCGCCGTCGGCTGGACCCCGACCCCCGGCTATTCGCCAGCCGCGAGGAGCGGGTGTGGACGGCGGTCTCCGCGCGCGACCTCAACGGCTACCTGCAAGACACCACGGGGGCCGCGATCACGGCAAAGGACTTCCGCACCTGGAACGGCACCGTGCTCGCTGCGGCGCTGCTCGCGCAGGTCGAGGCGCCCGCCACCAAGACCGCCCGCGCCAGAGCCTCGGCACAGGTCCTCTCGCAGGTCGCCGACATGCTCGGCAACACCCTCGCGGTGACGCGTTCCTCATACGTGGATCCGCGGGTCGTCGACCGCTGGGGCCGCGGCGACACGATCGATGTCGACCGCGGCGACCTGGATCCGGACCCCGACCACTGGACGCCTGACGAACGCCAGGCCGTCGAGCTTGCGGTCGTCGACCTACTGGGCCTCGGCGGCGCCGCGCAGGCAGCGGCCGAGCACGCACCGGGTTCGCACGCGGACTAGGTGGCCGCGACCGCGTCCCACGACGGGCCGACGGCGCAAGAACGTCTGCCGAAGTCGCAAGACGTCCGGTCGCCGACGGACCAACGTCTGGCGCATCGGCGGCTTTCGGGCCGTAGCGGTAGCGCGCCACGATCTACTAGAAACCCGCCGCGGATCTGGACGGGAGTGCCCGCAATATTGCGGCTAGTCAGGCGCGTCGGCGCTGTCTACGATCGGCGCCAATGGGGGCAGTCGCGGAACCGGCCAAGGCGTCTCCGGGGACCGCGTCGGCGACCGCCGTAGCGGTCGACCCGGACGGCTCGACCAAGCCGAAACCGAGCCTCGCGCAGGAGCGCAAGGAGCACGTGGGCGAAGTCGACCTCGTGCTCGCCGGCGGCGGGGTCAAGGGCATCGCGCACGTCGGCGCCGTCAAAGCGCTGCACGATGCGGGCTATACCGCGCACCCTCGCATCGCGGGCACCTCGGTCGGCGCGATCGTCGGCGCACTGCTCGCCAAGGGCCAGTCGCCGTGCGAGGTGTGGCAGGAGCTCTACGACTTCGACTTCAGCAAGGTCGCCGACCACCGCAAGCAGGAGATCCCGGTGCTGTCGGACCTTGCCAAGCGCTTCGGGCAAGACCTGCACGTGCCGAACCTCGGGCCGCTGACCGACTTCCTCGGCCTGCGCGACCGCCAAGGCTCGCACCGCGGGCTCGTCGCCACGCGCTGGCTCGGGCGGGTCTTCAGGGACGGGCCGCAGACGTTCGGCGACCTTGCCGACGCCGCCGGGCGCGACATCGACGACCGTCCGCCGCTCGTGATCATGGCGACCGACGTGACGCTCGGGCGCCTCGTGCAGTTTCCGCGCGACTTCGCGCTGGTCTACGGCGTCGATCCGCGGCAGCAGTCGATCTTCCATGCGGTGCGGGCGTCGATGTCGATCCCGCTGTACTTCGAGCCCTACGCGATCGACCCCGTCGGCCGGCGAGACCCGAAGGCGCTCGGCAACCTGCGGACGTCGCGGTTCGTCGACGGCGGCGTGCTGGCGAACTTCGCGGTCGACGTGCTCGACCGCGCCGCCGACGAGAACCTCAGCCACCTGCGACCGCGCTGGCCCACGTTCGGCGTCACGCTGCTGCGCGGCGAGTCGGCGGCTCGCGTGGGAAGGAACCTGCGCGACAACGTCGCCGACTTCGGCGACGTCGACGACGTGCTCCTCGGCAACCTCGGGCCGTTCGCCGACGCCCTGATCGGCACCGCCGTGATCGGCCAGGACGAGATGGCCTCCCAACACTGGTGGATGGCCCGACGCACGATCCGGGTCGACACGCGCGGCTACGACATCGTCGACTTCGGCATCACGAACGACGGCAAGCGCGACCTCTACGCCCGCGGCTACGCAGCGACCCAAGACTTCCTCGCGAACACCTGGAAAGTCGACGGCAAGAAGCTCGGCTTCGACGGCCGCGGCCAGTTCCCGCTCCCGGTGCCGCTGCCCGCCGACCAGATCGAGCCCTGCAAGGACGCCGCATGAGCCTGGCCAATCGCCGCTACGACGCGATCGTCATCGGCTCCGGGTTCGGCGGCGGCGCGGCAGCCTGCCGGATGGCCGAGGCGGGGATGGACGTCGCGATCCTCGAGCGCGGCCGGCGCTGGGAGCGCACCGACTTCCCCGAGCGCATCGAGGACGCGCCGGCGCTCGCCTGGCACCCCCAGGCCAACCCGCGCGGCCTCTACGACCTGCGCTGGTTTGAAGACGGCGTCGTGCTCACGGCCGCTGGCGTCGGCGGCGGCTCGCTGCTCTACGCCAACGTGCAGCTGCCCGCGAAGAAGGAGGTCTTCGAATCCGGTTGGCCGGAGGCGATCACCCTCGACGAGCTCCTGCCCTGGTACGCCAAGAGCGAAGAGGCCCTGAACCCGGTCGCGACCCCCAAGCCGTTCCCCGCGAAGGTCAAAGCGTTTACCGGCACCGGCAAGGCGTTCGGCGACCGCGAATCCACGCTCGCGCCGATCGCCGTGCACTTCGGCGCGCCGCGCAACCACCCGCTCAGCGGCCACCCCCAAGAAGGGTGCGACAACCTCGGGCGCTGCCTGACCGGCTGCCCGCTGCACGCGAAGAACACGGTCGACATCTCCTACGTGGCGCGTGCGGAGAACCTCGGCTCCGACGTGTATCCGCTTCACGAGGTGGTGGCGCTCGAGCCCCCGGCGCGCAAGGGCGGCCGCTGGCGCGTGCACTACCGCGACCTGCAGTACGGCGAAGACGGCGTCCTCGAAGCCAAGACGGTCGTGGTCGCCGCCGGCACGCTCGGGTCGGCGCGGCTGCTGCTGCAAAGCAAAGCGGCGCTGCTGCCGAACCTCTCCCCCGCGCTCGGGACCAAATTCTCCGGCAACGGCAACGCCCTTGGCGCGATCTTCGACCCCTCGGCCCGTGGCACCACCGACGCCGCGGTCGACGTCGGCCCGTCGATCACGAGCGTGATCGACCTCTGGGAGGAGCGAGGGTTCATCCTCGAAGACCTCGGGCTGCCGCCGTCCTACATGGTGCTGCTGGAAGCCCTCCGCGGCGTCGAGCAGATCGGCGCCGGCGCCCGCACGCGGCTGCGCGCGAAAGAGGTCGCCGCGCGCGTCGCCGCACCCGATCGGCCGACCTCGCCGGCTGACCTCTCGGTCAAGCGCAGCCGTGCCGCGGCGCCCGACATCGAGGACGTCCTCACGTTCCTCTTCATCGGCAAGGAGAACCCCGCCGGCCGCGTGAAGCTCAGCCGCCGCGGGCAGATCGATATCGACTTCGATCCCGGAGACTCCCAGCTGCTCTACGACCGCATGGAGGAGACCCTCGAAGAGGTCGCTGAAGCGGTCGGCGGGCAGCCCGTGTTCAACCTGCAGCACGGGCCGCTCGGCAAGTACATCATCGCCCACCCCCTGGGCGGCGTTCCGATGGCCGACGATCCCGCCGATGGCGTGGTCGACTCCTACGGGCGCGTCTACGGCTACGACGGGCTCCACGTGCTCGACGGGTCGATCATCCCCTCCCCGCTCGGTGCCAACCCCTCCAAGACCATTGCCGCGCTCGCCGAGCGCGGTGTTGCCCAGCTGATCGCTGACAGGAGCTAGACCATGGCCACCGCCACCGCTTCCACCACCCGCCGCAAGGCCGCAGCCACCGCCAAGCCCAAGGCCGCCGCCGCGAAGCCACGCGCTGCGGCGAAGCCGAAGACGGCAGCCAAAGACTCGGCGCCCGAGTCGGCGCCGATCACCGTCGACGCGCTGCTCGACATGTCGCAGCACGAGCTCGACGCGCTCTTCAAGGCCAGCTCCGAGGGCACCGTGCCGAGCGGCGAGGGCAACGGCACCGTGATCGTCGCGACCGGGACGCCGCTCACCGCGCTGCTCGCGCCGCTGCTGCGCCTGGGCTGGCAGGGCAAGGTCGTCGACGGCAAGCGCCGCACGCTCAAGAACAAGGTGCTCCCGTTCGGCATCCCGCTGATCGGCGCGACGATCGTCAAGGCCGACGACTCCAAGGCCGACGGCAAGCCGACGACCGTCCTCGACTACTCCAAGACGGCGCTCATCCCGTTCCGCGCGATCCGCGACGAGGTCCGCGAGGTCGCCCCCGGCCTGTTCTTGGGCGTGGTCTACGTCTACGGCGTCAAGACCATCAACTTCACGCTGGAGTTCTAGATGGCGGTTCTGGACCTGCCGCGGGTCGACTTTCCGCCGGTCGTCCCGCCGATCAGCCGCCGGGTTCAGCAGCATGCGCTGTCGGCGTTCTTCGACGTGAAGGACGGTCAGGAGCCGGCGCTCCGCGCGGAGCTCGAGTCGATCGGCGGCGACCCCGCCGGGAACGCGATCCTGCCGTTCGGCGAGCTGTCGGGCGTGCACTTCGGGCGGCTCGTGCTGCTGAGCGCCGCGCCCGCGACGAAGAAGCGGCGGGCCTACGCGGCGAAGCTCTGCCTGCTGACCGACTTCGACGGCGACCCCGAGGCCCACATCGTCGACCTGCTCGAGACGGCCGGCCCCGGCCTCGATCGCCTCTTCCGCTACTGCGAGGGCTTCGCGGGCGGGAAGCGCGCCGCGAGCGCGGCGACTCGCGAGGCGTTTCTGCGCGACCACATCACGAAGACCGACACGCTCTACATCAACACGGCAGGGCGATCGGTCGAGCAGATCCACCAGGAGGCGCGGCTGCACGAGGCGATCGACGCGTTCCTCGACCGCGAGGACTGGACGGACGCAAACCCGCGGAGGATCCGGGCTGCGATCCAGGACTTCGTCAACAGCCGCCACGACCTCGGCTGGGCGATGGCCCCGCTGCCCGAGCGCACGGCCGGCGACTGGCTGCGCGGTGCGCCGGGCCTGGCCAAGACGCCGCTCGCGATCGTCGCGACGGCGCCGCTGTGGCTGGCGGCGCTGCCGGTGTGGGCGGGCACGCTGCTGGCCAAGGAGGCGACCGACCCCACTGAGGACCACCTCGAACCCGACGAGGCCCACGACCAAGCGCTCGCGGCGCTCGAGGACCACGGGCCGCAGAACCAGTTCACGGCGCACGGCTACGTGAAGGAGGGCCCGTTTCGCAACCTCACCGCCAACGCGCTGCTGCGGATCATCGACTACGTGACCCGCTACAGCTACAACCGCGGGCAGCTCACGGGCGTCACGACGATCCACTTCGCGCGGTGGGTCTTCACCGACGACGACCAGACGCGCCTGCTCTTTGCGAGCAACTACGACGGGTCGCTGGAGAGCTACATGGACGACTTCATCGACAAGGTCGCCTGGGGGCTCAACGCCGTGTTCTCCAACGGCGTCGGCTACCCGCGCACGTGGCTGCTGACGATCGGCGGCGCCCGTCAGGAAGACAACTTCAAGGACTACCTGCGCCGACACCAGGTGCCGACGCAGGTCTGGTTCTCGGCCTACCCGGACCTGACGGCCGTGAACATCGAGAACAACGCCCAGATCCGCGCCGGCCTCGTCGGCGATCTCTCGGATGCGGACTGCGAGAAGTGGCTGGCACGCGTATGAGCGAGACGCTTGACAAGGACGACATCCAGGGGCTCGTCGCCTGGGGCTATGGCCACCTGCCCAGCGCGGCGTGGCACCTGCTGAGGGTCACCGATCGCCGCAGGGCGGCGCGGTGGCTGCAGGCGACCACCGACCTGGTGACGACGGCCGACGGCGACAGCCCGACCGACGTCGCCGTGAACGTCGCGCTGACGCCGTCGGGACTCCGACGGCTCGGTCTGCCCGACGACGCGATGGCGGGCTTCTCGCCGGAGTTCCGCGGCGGCATGACGACCGAGCACCGCCAGCGCGTGCTCGGCGACGAAGGCGACCGCGCGCCGTCGAACTGGACGTGGGGCGGCACCGACAACGAAGGCGTCGACCTGATCGTGCTGCTCTACGCCACCACCGATGCCGCCCTCAGCCAGCTCGCCGGGAAGGTGCTGGGCGATGAGGCGTCGATCGGCGTCTCGCCCGTGCGCGTGCTCGAGACGAAGTGGCTCGGCGACCGCGAGCACTTCGGCTTCCACGACGGCATCTCGCAGCCGGCGATCGCCGGGCTGCGGCCGGGGCGGCCCGAAGACACCATCGCAGCGGGCGAGTTCATCCTCGGCTACGCCAACGAGTACGGCAAGCGGACCGACCGTCCGTTGCTGCCCCCAGAAGCCGATCCGGACGGGCTCCTCCCGCCCGCGGCCGAGAACGCCCAGCTCGCCGACCTGGGCCGCAACGGGAGCTACCTCGTCGTCCGCCAGCTCGGGCAAGACGTGCCAGGGTTCTGGCGCTTCGCCGACGCCGCCTCGCGCCACAACGGCGGGCGCTCGTCGGGCAGCCCCGAGCAGGCCCGCGAGGCGCTGGCGGCGCGGATCGTCGGCCGCTGGCCGAGCGGCGCGCCGCTCACGCTTGCGCCCGAGGGCGACGACGCCAAGCTCAGCAGCGAGAACGACTTCGGGTACCACGAGGGCGACGCCGAGGGCCTGAAGTGCCCGGTCGGTGCCCACGTGCGGCGAGCCAACCCGCGCGACTCCCTCGAGCCGCGGCCCGGCACCGGCGACTCGATCGCGGTGAACAAACGCCACCGACTGCTGCGCCGCGGCCGCACCTACGGCGAGCGCATCACGCCCGAGCAGGCGCTGGTCACCGGCACGAACGAGGGCGACGATCCGCGCGGGCTGCTGTTCGCCTGCCTCTGCGGGAACCTCGCGCGGCAGTTCGAGTTCGTCCAGCACACGTGGATCAACAACCCCAAGTTCGCCGGGCTCTACGACGACCCCGACCCGCTGATCGGGCCCGCGGGCGGCACGCTGACGATTCAGGCCAAACCGGTCCGGCGGCGCGTCACTTCGCTGCCGGAGTTCGTTTCGGTGCACGGCGGCGGGTACTTCTTCCTGCCGGGCGTGCGAGCTTTGCGGTACTTGGCGGCGCTGGGCGGCTGAGCGGCAGGGCGGGCGACCCGGGAAAGACCTCGTCGCCCGTCGGCTCGATCCGCTGCTCGCTGTTGAGCCGCTGGCGGTCCTTCGAGAGCGCCTCGTACATCTTCTTGCGGGCGCGGTTGAGACTGCCGAGCGGCCGGTGCGCCGGCAGCGCGTGCCACGGGTTCATCGAGAGGTTGCCGGCGAACGCCATCTGCTCATCGGAGTCGAACGACTGCGCCGGGATCCGCAGCTCGGCGACCTTCACCGGCGCTGACAGCTCGTCGGGCCAGATCACCGAGGCGTTCTCGATCGGCATCTTGAACGGGTCGGTCTGGCGCTGGACGAGCAGGTCGAAGACCACGTCTTCGTCGGCGAGCCGGTCGACCATCGCCTCGTGGAGGTAGTCGGGACCCGGGCGCAGCGGGATCGGCGTCGGCGTGGTCTGCGGCACGAACCGGAACTTGATCGCTTGGCCGTCGCCGAGGAGGTACGGGACGCAGCTGTTGTACTGGACCTCGAGCGGGCTGGCGTAGACCCGCGTACCGAGGGCCTGGAGCGCGAACTCGAGCAGCCGCGTCGGGCTGCCGTTGACGTAGTAGAAGAGCGGGGTCCCTTTGGCGACGTGCTCGTGCAGCTCGACGTTGTTGGCCACGTCGGGCGACTGGAACACGAGCGAGGTGAGCCCGAGGAAGTCCTGCGTGGTCGACTCGTCGTCGATCAGCTTCTGCCCGGGCACGCCGAGGAGCTTCACCCCGATCGAGAGGACGCCGTTGTCGTCGAGGTCGGGCGGCGCGAGCGGTCCGGGGCCGCCGAACCGCACCCACGCGCGAAACGCCCCCGGGTAGGCGAAGACGCCGCGGCGGAGCCGCTCGGGGAGGTCGGGCAGCACGTGCAGCTCAGCGCGTACGACGCCGTAGGTCTTCGTGTTGCCAGCCCGCAGCGCCTCTCCTGGCTTGTAGTGCTTTCTGACCCAGTCGCGCAGCAAGATCGTGATCCGCTCGGCGATCTCGTCTTCGCGCGGATCGATGCGCTCCTCGGCCAGCCCGAGCGTGATGTCTGGCTCGCGTCCGCTGTTCAGCAGCCACTGCACGCCGTCGACGAGCGGCCGCTGCACCAGCCGGTCGAGCGGCGCGCGGTAGAACGGCTCCAGGCGGCGCTCGGCGCGCCTCCCCCAGTCCGCGGCGTCGTTGACGGTCTGCAGCAGCGAGGTGAAGGCCACACCCGCGACGTTATCGCCCAGCGCCGAAGCACCGGAAAGGCGGTTTGGCACGTCGCCGCTACGGGCGACGGCGGTGGGTCGGACGCGAGCTAGGAGTCGTCCGGTCCCCACTCTTCGGCAGGCTTTCCGTCGACGTAGCGACGCGCCTGTCTCAGCGCGTCGCTTTCCAACTCAGTTAGTGCTCGAACGTCAGCGAGGTCCTCGAGCGATGCAAGTTGCTCTCCGAGCAGCTCTTTGCCAACAAGCCGATCGACGGAGTCGTAGTTCATCACCCACCAGCTCACATTTGGCCCGCCGCCCTGTGAACCCGTACGCCATCCGCCCGAGTCCACGAGCACGCGCAATAGAGCTTCCGGATACTCGAGCGTGGACGCGGTCGAGGCCCGGTCGCCGGTCACGAGGACTTCTTCCAAAAGAAGGCGCAACTCGGGTTCGTTTGCCAGTGACTCGGGCTCGGCCACGACGACGTCGGAACGAAGATCGTTTGACAGCCGTTCGGTCAACGCGCGGCCAAGCGGTTCGTCCTGCGTTTCGGTGTCCCGACCAGCGGGCGTTCCTAGCCACTTGAGGAGGCGAAGCCGTTCGCTCAAGCCGTTTGCCCGCGCGTACACCAAGAGGGCAGCCCTCTCCTGCGTCTCCGCTCCGCCGCTCTGCTCAAGAACGCTGCGGATGGCGACTCGGAGTGACTCAGAACGCCAGTGAAGGCCTCCGAGGATCCGGGTGTATTCGTCGGGAAGTCGCGCAGCGACCTGCTCTAGAGCTGAAGCGTGGTCGGCAGCAGACTCGGGCGAGACTGCGCGCACGAGCAACGGGACGAGCTCGACAGCGCCGACAAGTTGGTCATCCGCGAGTTGCTTGAAGAAATCCTCAACCCGACCATTCTCTGACAGCGCCTCACGGAGCGCCTCGACCTCTGTCCCCGACAGCGCTCCCGGATCGACGGACCCGTGGTAGTAGCGACGAAAGACTGCGGGACTGGCGACTCGCTTGTCACGCTGTTCAATTCGGCGATCCTGCACCTCACGTGTGGGCCCGCGAATGCCTTCCGCCTTTGCAGGAAACAGCGCGGCGAGCACGCCTTCACAGTCTGACTTGGCGACCGCCCGTGACACCAGTTGCGTGACCGTCTCACCCTCCCGCGCGAGCGCTTCCTCGCTCTGGTTCGACGAATAGCGCGTTCCAGCGAACAGCAACTCTTGGAAGCTAGGCAGCGCTGCGTGAAGATCTGGCTCAAGGATCCGCAGAACCTCCATCCCGAGGAGGTCAACCGAGGCTACGTCCGTTGCGTGAAGCCGGATGGAGGACGAAAGCGCGTTCACCACGCGCGTCACGTCTCGTGGAGTTTTGACGAGTCTCCCGACGGCAGTAAGCACCAGCTGGTCCAGCGGCTTTAGAAGAACGAGGCGCGGGATCTGCTCGAAGAGGAGGTCCGCGAGTTCGTGGGGCCGAGGCTCCGGCAGGTCATAGCGGGACTGCACGATTTTCTCGAGGTATGCGCGCCCTCTGGCGCGCCTCTGTTCAGGATCTGCGCCACTCGCCCCGAGAACTTCTTCAACTCTCTCTCGATCGAAAAGCATGAGGTAGACGACGCCGCTCAGGTCACCGACGAGCTTTACGAGTCGAACGACGGCGAATACCTCCTCGTCAGTCAGGCGGTCGACATCATCGATGAGAACGACGATCGGCTGGCCGAACTCGCGGAGACTGGTAACGATCGCTGAGCGCTGCTCGTCAAGGGTCCGCGTGTCGATGGGCTCGGGCGATACTTCTTCGTTGCCCGTTTCAGCGGCCGACTTAACGAGGTCCGCCCAGGCTCCCACGGTTGCTCCGCCAGGCACGAGCTTCGCTACGGATGACACGGTTCCCGCCACGCTGGCAAGGCTCCCGGCGTAGTTTGTGATCGCACCGACGACCTTCCTGCCCGCGTCGTGCTGTCCGACGGCCTGGGCGATCTCGGCGAAGAAGCGGTCGACCAGATCCTCTGCGTCGGAAAAGACCCAGGGGTTAAACCGGACCACAACCACGTCGTCCTTCAGCTGACTGAGCGCCATGTTGGCCACCGAAGTCTTGCCGGAACCCCACGGGCCACAAAGAGCTACCACGAGGCCACCGTCTTCGGGCGGTTCGGAGATGTCGAGCGCGAGCTGTTTCGCCAAGGGCAACCGGTGCAAACGGTCACCACTCGAATCAGCAAGGGGGGCGTCAGCCCGCCGCCCACTTCGATTAGACGCGGAGTGCTCCATCGTCACAAACTACTGGGGCCCAAAATGATCGAGATGAGCTACGCCCTAAGCCGAGCGACCGGCACCAAGGTCGCCCAGGCTCACTTGCGCGGCGGCCCTGCCGGGCCCAGCCCCGCCTTGGCCATCGCGCCCATCACGAGGTCGGTGCCGCGGGAGGAGAGGGCGTCGCCGATGTGGCCGAGCGTGACGAAGGCGGGCTCGACGCGGGACGAGCGGATGATCGCCGCCTCGGCGATCAGGCCGGCCGCCTCGTCGGCGGAGAGCGACGGCATGCCGCGGTAGGCGTCGAGGGCGGGCGTGATCATCGGCGTGCGCACGAGCGGCAGGTGGACCGAGCTCAGCGTGACGCCAGTGCCGAGCATCTCGGCCGCGGTGCCGCGCGTGAACGCGTCGAGGGCGGCCTTCGACGCGGTGTAGGCGACGTAGAGCGGCGATGGCAGCTGCGTGGCCCAGGTGGAGATGTTGATGACCTGGCCGCTGCGCTGCTCGAGCATCGCGGGGAGCAGGCCCAGCGTGAGCGCCACCGGGCCGTAGTAGTTGAGCGCCATCGTGCGCTCGAAGTCGTGGAAGCGGTCGAACGAGTCGACGATCGAGCGGCGGATCGAGCGACCCGCGTTGTTGATGAGGATGTCGACCACGCCGTGGTCGGCCAGCAGCTGCTCGACGAGCGCGTTGATCGCGTCGAGGTCAGACAGGTCGCAGGTGTAGCTCTGCGCAACGCCGTCGCGGGCCTCGATCGCGGTCTGCACGCGCGCCAGCTCCATCTCGCGGCGGGCGACGAGCAGCACCCTGGCGCCCGCTCCGGCGAACTGCATCGCGGTCTCCTCGCCGATCCCCGACGACGCACCGGTGACGACGACCGTCTTGCCCTCGACGGCGTCGCGGAGGCTGTCGCGACCGCGGATCCGACGGGCGACCTTGCCAGGCGAGAGCAGCGGGTGCTTGAGCCCCTGACGAGCCGCCGAATCGGCGAGGTTCAGCGCGGCGTCGCGGATCGGCCGTCGGCGCCGAGGGGCAGGCGTGGAAGACGTCTTGGGCTCACTGACGCGGGTCACGCGCCGAATGCTACTCCTGCGTAGCTTCGAGCGGCGTGTCGCCGGACACGCGTTCGGTGAGCGCCGCCTCGCGGGCCCGTTTGGCCTGGCGGTGCCGCATGACGACGAACACGAGCACCACCGTGCCGACGACGCCCGTGGCGATGTTCAGCGCCCACCCCATCAGACTGTCGGTGCCGGTCGGATCGTCGCTGTTGGCACCGATCGTCGCGTAGGCCAACGCCCGCGGCCCGGCAGCGACGAGGTGCCCGAGCATCACCGTGAGCGCGCTCAGGCCGACGACGCCGAAGGCGTGGTTGAGCGGCGCGTCGGGCAGCCACGGCGCCAGCCGCGCGACGACCACGGCGACGAACCCGTTCCGCCGCGCCAGGTCGGCCAGCGCTCGAACGCGTCCTTCGGCGACCTCGTGGAACGAGGCGTGCCCCGCACGTCCCGACACCGAGCGGCTCAGCAGCGCTGCGCAGGTGCCGGCCGCAAGCGCCGAGAACGCGCCGACCCACGGCCCGAACAGCAACCCTGCGGCTGCCGCCAAGACGGCCCCAGGCACGAAGAGCGTGCCGAGCAGCGCCGAGAGCGGGATATAGAGGAGCGGTCCAAACGCGCCCAGCGGGTCGACCCAGGCTTGGACGCGATCGGTACCGATCACGCCGCCGACGACGAAGATCACGGCCAGGCTCCCAAGGGTCAGGAGCAGCCCCGCAAGCCTGATCAGCGCGCGCCTGCGGTCGGCCAGCGGCGGCGGGTTTGGCGTGCCGGCGCCTTCAGCCGCGGCGGCAGCTTCCGATGTGGTTCCTAGGTGCGGCACGCCAGCATCATCCGACACCTACACTCTGCCGGTGCGCGCGCCGTCCCGCGCCGCCACCTTCTGCAGCCCCTTCCCCCATGTTCGACGCGCTTACCCGATTGGCCCTGCGCCGCTCGCGCGGCGTGCTGATCGCCGCGGTGCTGTTCTTCCTGTTCACCGCCGTGTTTGGCAGCGGACTGGCCAGCCGGCTGCCCGGTGGCGATGCGTTCATCGTCCCGAAGGCCGACTCGACGACCGCGAGCACGCTCTTTGAGGCGGTCGCCGGCAGCAGGGCGGCGCCTGGTCTCTTCATTCTCGTCGACACGCCGACGGGCGCCCGCAGCCCCGAGGCGCTCGCGCGCGTTCGCGAGCTCAAAGTGCGGATCAAGAAGGACCCGAGCGTCGCCCGGGTCGTGACGATCAGCGACATGGACCGCTCGGCCGCCAAGGCGCGCGAGCGCGGCGACAAACACAACGTCGCCGATTTCGCCTCGACCGACGGCAAGCTCAGCCTGATCGCGATCTTCGGCAAGCCGGTGCTCGACGAGGCGCCGATCGGCAAACGGCTGGAGGAGGCGTTTGCCGGTGAGAAGGACGTGCACATCGGCGGTCCGGCGCCGGCCGCGCAGTCGATCGCCGACCAGACCGTCGCCGACCTCGGCGCCGCCGAGTCGATCGCGCTCCCGATCCTCTTCATCCTGATGCTGTTCGTGTTCCGCGGCGTCGTCGCGGCGATGCTGCCGCTGGCGCTCGGCATCGTCACGATCACCGCGACGCTCAGCATCCTGCGGCTCATCAACGAGGCGTTCCCGCTGTCGGTCTTCGCGCTCAACCTCACGGCCGCGCTCGGGCTCGGCCTCGCGGTCGACTACTCGCTGTTCGTCGTCTCACGCTTCCGCGAGGAGCTCGGCCGTGGCCTCAGCCGCGCCGACGCGATCTCGCAGACCGTCCACACGGCCGGCCGGACCGTCTTGTTCAGCGCGATGACCGTCGCCACCGCGCTGCTGTCGTTGCTCGTCTTCCCCCAGCAGTTCCTGCAGTCGATGGCGATCTCCGGCTCGGTCACGGCGCTCGTCGCGGCGCTCCTCACCATCCTCGGACTCCCTGCGCTGCTCTACGTGCTCGGTCCGAAGGTCAACGCGCTTGCGCCCAAGCGCTGGCAGCACGCGGAGATCAAGGAGAACTCGGGCTTTTGGTACCGCCTGTCGCGCTGGGTGATGCGCCACGCCGTCGCCGTCACGCTCCTGACGAGCGCCGTGCTGCTCCTCGCGGGCGCGCCGTTCCTGCGGATCCAGTTCACGGGCGTCGACGCGAGCATCCTGCCCGACGGCAACCCGGCCAAGGAGATCGACACGACGCTGCGCGAGCGCTTTTCGACGGTCGGCACCGACCCGATCTCCGTCGTGATCTCGCAGACGCCTGAGGCCAACGCGCTGCAGGTCGAGCGCTACGTGGAGAAGATCGAGCAGCTGCCCGGCGTGAAGTCGGTGACGACGCCCCAAGCCATCGACGTCGCCCAGATCTGGCAGTTCGACGTGACCGCGAAGACCGGCATGCTCGACGACCGTACGCTCACCCTGATCCGCGACATCCGCGCCGTCCAGGAGGTGGGGCCAACCTACGTGGCTGGCCAATCGGCGCGCATGGTCGACCAGCTCGAGTCGCTCGAGGCGGGGCTGCCGTACGCCCTGGCGATCATCGCCGGGTCGACGATGTTCATCCTGTTCCTCATGACCGGGTCGGTGGTGCTGCCGATCAAGTCGCTGATCATGAACGTCCTGGCGATCAGCGCCGCGTTCGGAATCATGGTCCTGATCTTCCAAGACGGCCACCTGGAGGGCCTGCTCGACTTCGAGAGCCAGGGCGGGCTCGAGAGCACCCAGCCGATGCTGCTGCTCGCGCTCGCGTTCGGCCTCTCGACCGACTACGGCGTCTTCCTGCTCACGCGCATAAAGGAAGGCCGCGACGCCGGCCTCGACAACGAGGAGGCGGTCGCGGTCGGCCTGCAGCGGACCGGCCGCATCATCACGGCTGCCGCACTGCTGTTCTGCGTGGCGATCGGCGCCTTTGCGACGTCGAAGATCATCTTCATCAAGCAGATCGGCGTCGGCACGGCCGCAGCCGTCATGATCGACGCGACGATCGTCCGCGCCCTGCTCGTCCCCGCCCTGATGAAGCTGCTCGGCGAGTGGAACTGGTGGGCGCCCAGGCCGCTGCGCCTGCTGCACAACAAGCTCGGGATCGACGAGACGGCGCCGGAGCTCGCGATGCCGTCGCAGGCGGTGCCGACCGGGCCGCTGCCGAAGGCCGTCGAGCCGCCGGCGCCGCGGCCGCTGTAGCCCAGCCGCCCGCGCCGTCCGGCGCGCTGCGCCCTACGACTTCGGCGGCAGCGTCTTCACGTAGTAGAGGGCGAG